>JAJTHA010000028.1 GCA_021299565.1 Candidatus Caenarcanales bacterium | reverse complement strand
TAAGCTTGTGATGCTTTTACTATTTTTAAAATGCTGAGAGTTTGATTTGGATTTTTGCTTAAATCCAAGCTGGCATCCAGAATTGCTGGCAACTGCGTGGCAAAAGGATTTGTGCTTGGGTTTTTTAAATTCAAGTAATCTATAATTGCTTTCGCTCTTTTAGTTTGATCATCATTGAGTCCTTGACTAGTTGTTTTTTTATTAGGATAAAAAACTGAATCAACTATATATTTTTTGAATAGACTAGAAAACTCTGGCTTATCAAGCTGAGGCTTGTTAGCAAAAGTACCAAAAAAGTTTTTTAGTTCATCTGTCAGTTTGCTATTGAAAGCATCAAGAATTACATTACTATCAAAGCCCCACTGTTTAGCTGAAACAGCTGCATTGATATCTTCTTCTTTGAATTTATTTCTATTTTTGAGAAAAGCTTCCTCTAGTTCAAATTGCAAATCACCAAAATTGGCTTTTTGAATGTTTTCAAACATTTTAATATGCTTACCATCTAGACTTGCAAGAATTTGCTCTCTTGTAATTTTGACTTGAGAATTCACTGCAAGTGAATCATCAGAACGATTTAGGTAACTATCCCAAGTTTCATCATTAAGATCTTTGAAAGCACCAGTTTCGTCGTCCATTTTCGCCCATTGGTTTTTAGATTCTACCCAGGCAAAAGTACCATTGCGCTTACCAGAAGCTTGAGCATCAACAGTTGAAGCATCCCACTCGCTTGCGTTATTGAAGATTTTGATTTTAGCCAAAGTCTCTCCTTCGGTATCATCCGTAAGATCTTTAGTATCACGACCTTTGGCAAATTGCATACCTACGGTTGCTACTTGATCACCGTCTTTGATGTAAAGTCCTCTATTCAAGGTCACATGATTTGAACCTCTTAAAGAATTCATAGAAAGTTTAGTTCCATCTGGCAATATAAATGTTGAGTCATCATTGTAGTGCCATTGTCCGGTATGAGCACCTGTTTCTGGATTGAATTCATTTACATGCGGATCGCCCCAAATCAAACTCATCATACGTCCTTGACTATCATAAATTCCTGTGTCCTGACTCTCTGGTCCTGAGGCAATTATGAAACCACCAGAGGTTTTGAAAAATGTGGTCATGTCTGTTCTGGTAATTTGTTTTGCCCAATCTGGCATAGCTTCACCAGAGCTCTTTTCGTATACTTGTAATCCTGGTTTAGGAATAGCTACTCTTGATTTAACAATGTGACCAAGTAGCTCAATATCTTTTTTGGTATTTGCTGAATCCGCAACATTATCTGCGTTAAAATCAAATTTCGCAAAATCATCTTTTTCAACATCAAAAGATCTAATCTTGTTAATTATAGAACCCAATTTTTGATTGGCGTTGTCTCCAACTTTTATATCCAAAAGTTTTACTTCTTGAGTCGATAAAGTGTAATCGCCTCTTAGAATTGATTCCAAATATTTAGAATAGTCTGCAAGCGCTTTGCTCAAATCAGACTTCGTTAAATCCCTTCCATTGACAATTACCATGAATGGACTCTAACAAGGCAAAATTAAGCATCGGTTAAATCCATTGCAATCCTGTTATAATGATCAGAACTTATGACAAGCTTAATGGCAAAATCCGTTATCGATAAAACCAGCGAAAAACTTGAATTATTCGGCAGTATCAAAGAACTAGCTCGTCAAAAAAACGCAGTCATTCTAACTCATATTTATCAAAGATTAGAAGTGCAGAGGGTCGCTGATTTCGTTGGCGATAGTCTAATGCTTTCTAAAAAAGCTGCTGAAACCAATGCAGACATCATTATTTTTTGTGGTGTGCATTTTATGGCAGAAACTGCAAAGCTTCTTAATCCAAGCAAAAAAGTTTTACTCCCAGATATACAATCAGGCTGTCCTATGGCTGATATGATTAATGTTGATGATTTAAGAGCTTTTAAGCAAGCGCATCCTGGAGCTCCGGTTGTTTGTTACATCAATAGTTCAGCTGCTGTTAAAGCTGAATCTGATATTTGCTGCACTAGCACAAATGCTGTGGATATCACTCGATCACTTGATTCCAAAGAAGTGATTTTTGTCCCAGATAAAGGTCTTGGTGAGTGGGTTCAATATCAAGTACCGGAGAAAAAAATTCATATCTATGATGGTTTTTGTCCTACTCACTGGCAGATTACTTCTGCTGAAGTGGATAGACAAAGAATCAATCATCCTGACGCGGTTATCATTGCACACCCAGAGTGTGACCCAGAAGTCTGGCGCAGAGCTGATTTTGTGGGATCAACTTCTGAGATTTATAAATTTATCGAAAATAGTCACGGTAGAAGATTTATTATTCTTTCTGAACAAGGCTTAGTCGCTAGAATTCAAGCAGATTTTCCTGAAAAAGAAATTATGACGGTTTTTCCTTTGCCTCTTTGTCCGAACATGAAATATCACAGCCTTGAGAATCTTTATGATGCTTTGGATAAAGAATATACCGAGATCACAGTGCCTGATTCCATAGCAAAATCAGCAAGAGCAATGATAGATAGAATGATGGAAGTATCTAATCGTAAGGAAACCTGGTCAGGCCCAACTACTCAGAATTCTTAAGAAAATATAACTTGTCAATAAAATAGACATGAAATAGAATTTTGGTTCAGGAATTCGAGGAGGAATTTATGGAAGCAACATCGGCAATACCAGTAGATATTACAAAATCTGGTTTTTTGGATAATTTAGACCGTGCAAACCAGGCAATAAAAGATATTTCAGCTGTCCCTATTGGACATAGATCGTCTCCGCAAGAGCGTGTTGTTGTTTCTAATTCAGAGCTTCAGCGTAGAGCACTTATTAATTTATCCAAAGCTATGGAATCGATCGGCAAAGAAGTTCATCAATTAAGAGTAGAAGAACAACTAGTAGCAAAACAAGAACAGGGTCTTGAGCTAAGAGTCGATAGTTTAACGCAGCAAGTTGTTAAGCCACTAGTTAATAGAGTTGATAAGCTTGAAACAAAAATTGACGCATCTTTAGCTTTAGCGGCTTAGGTCTTATTGGCAAGCAAAGATCCCTGGGATAAATTTTTATCGATCATGTATCCTTGCAATTTCTCTAAAAATTTATTTTTTAGCCCATGATCAGCCCATTCGGGCGCAATTAACTCTCCAATTTTGCCTTCTCCAAGCACTCTCTGGATGCTGATTTCAGGTCTTAGTCTTGCTATGAATTCAGCAAGTATCTCTATATAATTGTCTATTTCAAATACTTTTATATCGCCATTGAGATAGTCAATTTCCATCGCTGTGTGTTTGAAAATACAAAGTTGATGAATTTTGATATCGTCAATAGGAAGCAAGCTCAATCTAGAAGCCGTTTCTAGCATCATCTCTTTCGTCTCTCCAGGAAGCCCTAGAATCACATGAGTGCAAATTTTGAGTAGTGGGTTTTTGCGTCTGGCGAGCCTATTGACTGCATCAACAAAGTCTTCATAACTATGTGCGCGATTGATTTTTTCCAAAGAAATATTATGAGTACTTTGTACACCAATATCTACCCAGACCTCAAGACCTTTTGCTGTATACTCTTCAAGCAAATCTATGACTTCTTCAGGAACGCAATCAGGTCTGGTTCCAATTGCAAGTACAACTACGTCTTTATGATCTATTGCTTGATCATAAAGAGTTTTGAGATAATTGACTTCTCCATAGGTATTGGTGAATGATTGAAAATAAGCGATGAATTTACTGCTTGCAAATCTATGTTTTTGTTTGCTTATACCTTGCAATAATTGAGTTTTGATTGTATCTCCGGCATTTTGGGCACCTGATGAAGACCCGTCATCAGTACAAAATGTACAACCACCAGAGGCTTTAGTGCCATCACGATTAGGGCAGGTGAAACCACCTTCAAGTGTGACTCTCTGAACCCTGGTGCCAAATCGCTGTTCTAGATAGTCTTTTAGAGTTTTGTAGGGGGCTTTGAGCACGACTTATCATTTTAGCATTTAAAAAAAGCTATCTGACAAACCATCAGAATCACCAAGCATATCAAATTTTGCTTCAATTGATTCACAAGCTTTTTTAAACGAGTCTCGAAATTCTATTGCGATTGATTTCTCAACTTTGTTTCTTTCTATAAATTCATTTAACGCAAATTCAATTCGACTTAAGCCAACTTTATCAAAACTAGAATTATAAATAGTTTGATCGAAAGACTCATCTTCTGCAATTGTTGTTAATAAATCTAGAGCATTAGAATAGTGATTTTGATCTAAAAGTTTAATTGCCACATCGTTAATTTTTTTGGTCATAGATTTTATGTGTTTAACTTTTTCAATTTCGTCTGCGTTTGAATTATGGCAAACATACAGTAGGCATTTAAATGCGTCAAAGTCTTTTTTCTTAGCAGCTTCAAACAATAAATTTTGAACAGGCAAATCCGCTAAGGGAATTTTATAAATCAAAAGTTGCTTCATGAAAAACTTAGTCATATCTTTTAAGTCTCTAACAAGTGAATAGAGCATGCAATCGTATAGTTGATATGCCAAATTTTCGGCTGACTGAGATAGCCTAAAAGACAGGTTATCTTTGTCACCAATCTCAATAAGACTAGTCAAATCTCGACCTAAAGCTTCACTGACATTGGTTTGACCAAGAATCCTATTTATTCTTGGCGTTAAGGCGGCGTGTAGTTGAATAAGCTCTGGTGCATCCAGTTGATTAATCAAAAATTGATATGGATTTTTTCCATTTGGACCTTGATCATTCTTACTAAATCTTTTTAGAGAACTTGCAACTGCCCGAGTTGCCTTTGGAAACGATATTGTCATATATAACTTCTTAGATTAACATTTTAGAATAAAATCATGCATTCCTTGGGAGTTTTCACCTATATTCACAGGATAGTCGCCGTTAAATGCTGCTAGATTGAGTTGATCCTTGTCTCGTTCAATTGCTTTGCATAATTCGTCTATTTTTAAATAATTCAATGAATCAATTCCGAGTTCAGTTTTTATTGCTTCAACGGCAGCTTGAAGATTAGGGTTTTCTTTAAGTTTTTTTGCTGCGATCAATTCATCTTGCATTGGAGTATCAATACCATAAAAATCAGGATATAAAACTGGTGGAGAAGCAATCACCAAATGAATTTCAGCTGGTTTATATTCTCTAATTTTTTCGATAAGTTTTTTTGTTGTATTGCCTCTTACTATTGAGTCATCAACTAAGACAATTTTTTTGCCAAATATAGCATCTTCACAGATGGAGAATTTTTCATCTAGTCCCTTGCCGTTTTCAATAAAAGTTCGAAGATGACGATTTTTAATAAGTCCAAAATTTATTGGTTTTTGAATTGCTTCTGCTAAACCAGAGGCAGCTGCATTGCCGCTTTCTGGCACAGGAATCACAAAGTCAATATTCCCCAATTCCTTTTTCAATCTTTGTCCGATTAATTTACCGGCATTTCTTCTGGTCTTGTTCACATACTTGCCTTCTATTTTGCTATCGGGTCTAGAGAAATAAATATACTCAAAAGCGTCAATATTGTTTTGGGTTTTTTCTTGTGTCTGAGCGTAGCTGTAAAATGAACCATCATTTTTAATTACGAAAAGTTCTCCGGGTTGTAGATCTCGATATTCATTGATTCCTAAAGTTTTTAAGGCTGCTGATTCAGAAGCGAAGGCTATGGGATTTCTATTTTGATCAAATCCAACTAATAAGGGTCTTAAGCCATTATTGTCTCGAGTGCTAACTATAGATTTACCATCACTGACAATGATTGAATAAGCACCGGTAAAGTTTTTACGGGCTTGATCAACTGCAAAAATCAAATCCTTATTAGCATTTGAGTTATAGATTTTTGAAATGAGAGTTGCCATTAGCGTCGAATCATTCATTTCAGATAGAGCTTCATCGCTCAGATTGTATTTTGTTTTAAGTAAGTTTTTTAGTGAGCTACAGTCTGGAAGATTGCCATTATGAACTAAAGCAATTTTTGAGGGCTCTCCAGCTAGAATCGGTTGAGCGTGCAGGCTACAGCCCTCTGTTCGTGAAGTTGTGTAGAGTGTATGCCCTAAATAGATTTTTTGTTTTTCAAATTTTTGCTTAGTCTCAGAATCTTGAAATACCTCACTAATTAGTCCTTTTTTTGCATGATTAATAATGTCGCCTTGCTCATTTGCCGCCATAAAACCAGCTGCATGCTGACCTCTATGTTGTAATCTTCCTAGACTAGCTAGAATATGTTCAAATGAAGTGTTTGAATCTTTGTTGAAATAAGCAAGAACCCCACATTTTTCTTTGAGCTTTGGATCTTCATGAAGATCTTCGATAACTTTTCTATTTACTGAATATGAAAAAACTTTTGTGAGAGTATTATGAGCAAGGCTTTTAATATTGCCCCAAAGCATCGCGGATTTATCTATAAGACTAGATATAATACTCACGATATTATTGTATCAAGTTCGAAAGGATCAAGGTCATGGGCATAAATTATTATGCTTCTTAGTATAGTAATACCTGTTTATAATGAAGAGCAAAACATCGCCAAATTACTAACTAAGCTAAATGAGCTTAATTTAGATCTGGAAAAAGAAATAATTCTGGTTGATGATTGTTCTACAGATAGAACCTTGGACAATGTTCATGCGTTTGCTAGCAAAATCCCAATCAAAATTTTTAAACTAGAAAAAAATTCAGGTAAAGGTGCTGCTTTAAAAAAAGGTTTCAAGGAAGCTAATGGCGATTTTGTTATTATTCAAGATGCTGATCTAGAGTATGAACCTAAAGATTATCCATTATTATTGAAACCGTTAATCGATTTAAATGCAGATGTTGTATACGGTTCAAGGTTTGCTGGTGCAGGTGTTCGAAGGGTAACCAATTCATTGCATTATTTTGCAAATAGATTTCTAACCATTTTTTCTAATATGGTTTATGGATTATCACTTAGCGATATGGAGACTTGTTATAAAGTTTTTCGAAAAAATATTTTGGCAAAAATTACAATTAAAGAAAATCGTTTTGGAATTGAGCCTGAAATTACCGCAAAGATTTCAAAAATCCCCAATCTCAAGCTTTTTGAGGTGCCTATAAATTATTACGCCAGAGATTATGCTGAAGGCAAAAAAATTAAATGGACAGATGGGCTAAAAGCCATTTTTTATATTATCAAACATCGTTTTATAGACTAGATTATTAACTGTGAGTAAAAAACTTGGTTTATATATAGTTGCTGTTTTGTTTGTAATTTATGCGGCTGTTTTGTTTACTGCTGATGCCATTGATCTGAGTACGGCAGATTTAGGAAGGCATATACAAAACGGTAATATTTTTTTTGAAGCTCTTAAATACAATCGTTTTGATATTTTTGATAGACTTTGGCATACAAACTTTTATTCATATACTATGCCTCAGGCACCCTTCACTAACCATCATTGGTTTATTGGTGTGATATTTAGTTTTTTGTATAAGTTACTTGGTTTTAATGGACTTACGATTTTCAATATCGTTTGCATTTTACTGGCAAACCTAATTATGTTCTTTGCGGCACGATTAATTTCGAATACTCAAATTGCTTTTCTGAGCCTGTGTCTTTTGTTGCCACTAACCTGCATGCGCACAGAGGTTAGACCAGAATCTATTAGTTATATTTTCTTTGCTGTTGAATTTCTGTTACTTGCATTATATAAAAAAGAAAAAATTTCTTTCAAAGCCTTGCTGTTGCCCTATTTGTTAATCCAATTGATTTGGATAAACATGCATATATTTTTTGTTTTCGGGATTTTTCTACTTGTTGCTTTTTTCCCAAAGAATTTTTTCAAAATATTTATTCCTGTAATTTTGATTTCATTAATTAATCCATCACATATTTTTGGTTTATTGATTCCTCTTAATATTTTTCATGATTATGGTTATATGATCGCTGAAAACCAATCAGTGTTTTTTATGCAGGGGCGATATCCATATAACCCCCATTATTATTTATTGGAAATCATTTCGTTGGCTAATTTAATTGTGATGTATTTTTTGTGGCGCAATAAAAATCTTGATTATAGATACTTGATTGTCTCGGTGATTTTAATGATACTCGCTTTTAAAACCAATAGAACCATTCCTTTGTATGCATTGGCTTTGGTGGGAGTCTTTGCTGCAAATTTATTTAAATTAAAATTGAAAAATTGCCATTGGCTTACTTTGGTTAGTATTTTACTTTTGATTTCTTGGATAGGCTTTTATATTGGACTTGTTAAAAGAGATATTAGTAAATGTCTTTTTGATCCTAAGACACACGCTTCAGCGGAATTTTTCTTATCTAATAATATCAAAGGACCAATTTTTAATAACTATGATATCGGCGGTTATTTGATATTTCACCTTTTCCCTAAGCATAGAGTCTTTATTGATAATAGACCAGAAGCTTATACTAAGGAGTTTTTGCAAAATATTTACGTAGCTTCCTTGAAAGATGAACAGGTGTGGCAAAATTTAGAAGCCAAAATTCCTTTTAATGTAATTTATTTTATGAGATTGGATAACACCGAGCATGGACAGCCTTTTTTGATCAAAAGGCTTAATGATAGTTCTTGGGTACCAGTTTTTGTTGATTCAACTAACATTATTCTTCTTAAAAACAATCAAAGCAATCAAGAGCTAATTAAGCGTTATCGTTTACCTGCTTCGATGTTTAAGGTTGTAAAATAAAATTGTGCTTAAGCGTTTATTAGATCTTGTTATTGCAGTTCCAGTGATTATTGTCGCTTCACCGTTTTGGCTTTTAATAGCAATAATTATTAAACTTGAATCCCCTGGTCCTGCATTATATTTGCACACAAGAGTTGGAAAAAATGCCAAAGAATTTTTGTGCTTTAAATTTCGTAGCATGAGGACAGGCAGTAATCCTAATATGCTCGCTGATTCAGTTGCTGATGATCGTATTACCAAATTTGGAAAATTTCTCCGTAAAACTAGCTTAGATGAAACCCCACAACTTTTAAATGTCTTGAATGGTGATATGAGTATAGTAGGACCTAGACCAGCTTTACCTATACAAGTTCAAAACTTTAGTGAAATCGAGAAACTTAAATTAACAGTTAAACCAGGTTTAACGGGTTGGACTCAAGTTAATGGTCGCAATTCCATTCCCTACGAAAAGCGTATGGAATTAGATGTTTGGTATGCACAAAACCATAATTTATTTTTGGATCTAAAAATTATTTTCAAAACTTTTGGAGTATTGATTTGGGGCGATGGTATATATGATAAAAATAGTAGTTCACCACATTAATCGATGACATTCCAATCACCAGGGCAAATAATTTTTAGTTTAGGTCCACTTACTCTTAGGTGGTATGGGTTAATAACCGTTTTGGCTTTTTTTGTAGCTTTGTATTATTCCAAATTTCTACTGAAAGCTAGTCCATCTAAGGATTTCAATCAATACAACGATTTTGATAAGTTTCAAGATTTTGCTTTGCTGCTTTTTTTCAGCGGTATAGTCGGAGCAAGACTTTGGTTTGTCTTGCTTAATCTGGATTATTTTTCTAAAAATCTTTCAGAAATCCCTATGATCTGGCTTGGCGGGCAAAGCATACACGGAGCGATGATTGGAGCGGCTATTGCTAGTTTTATTTATTGCAAATTCAATTTACAAAAAATTGAATATAGGCTTTCTATAGTTGCAGCAGTTGCGCCATTGGGTCAGGCAATAGGTCGCTGGGGGAATTTTTTTAATGAAGAAGCTTTTGGTTCTGTGACTAATTTACCCTGGGGGCTTTATATTTCTCATACAGGTCAGCATCATCACCCTGCTTTCTTGTATGAAGCAATTGGTAATTTGTTCATAGCTTTTATTTTATTGGTTTTGATCAAGAAAAATTTTGTGCCGAAAATTATTATCGCCACATACTTTATCCTGTATTCTTTACTGAGGATTATGATCGAGAGCATAAGACTAGATAGCCTTTATGCAGGATCAATACCAGCAGCTACTTTGACAAGTTATGTTTTGATATTTGTTGCTTTACTTTTAATCGTCAGAGCCATCTTCTTCGAGAGGCGCCCCTTCAATAGCTTTTAGCATATAGCCTTCACCACGCTTGGTGTGAATCAATTTGCCGAATTGTTTTTCTCTTAGTTTTGATCTTAGGTATCTGATATAAACTTCAATTACATTGCTTTCGCCAATAAAATCATAGCCCCAAACTTTACTAAATAAAAACTCTCTAGTGAGATATTGCTCTGGGTACATCATAAAAACTCTAAGTAAAGAAAACTCTTTGCTTCTTAATTCAAGCTCTTGGTTTGATCTTCTGGCAACTCTATTAAATTGATCTAACCAGAGATCCTTATATTGCAGTGTGCCTGTCTCTGATTTTGGTTTGCGTCTCAAAACAGCTCTAATACGAGCGAGTAGTTCTTCTGTTGCAAAAGGTTTGACTAAATAATCATCGGCGCCATAATCAAGCCCTTTGACTTTATCGTCGATACTATCTTTAGCGGTGATCATAATGATTGGTGTGTCTTTAGCATCAGCTCTAACTTGTTTGCAGACTTCTTCCCCGCTCATGCTAGGAAGCATGCAATCTAGTAAAACCAAATCAGGAGATTTGTCTTTAATTGCTTTTAGCCCTTCTAGCCCGTCTGTTGCAGTTAGCACATCATAGCCTTCGTACTTGAGCTCAAGCTCAATTAACCTGGTGATCTGGGCTTCGTCTTCTATAATTAAAACTGTTGTATCTTGATTTTTCGCTTTGCTTTCTACTGCTGACATATAGGTATTATGATAGCAATTTTACTTGAGTCTTACAGCAAAACCAGTATCTATGCCGAAATCAGGTGCTGATTCATTAAGTCCCATATTCAAACTTGCATCTACTATAAAGTTGTCATTGATAACATACGCAAAACCCAAATCCTGAGAAACTGGATCCGAAGTGCCACCTGTTAAGCCCCAAGAGCCGTAAGTATCAGTGAAAACACCAAGCTTATCATTGACGGCGTAACTGAAATTAAGTACATAAGGCACATTTACTGAAGTATAGTTATGGCCATCAGCTGCTTCATTCGCAACGAAACCTAAACCAAGATTTGCGGCAGTGGATAATTTGCCGGCTATGCTGTGACTCATAGACAATAAATAAGTATGATCAAAGCCTGGATTACGCAGTTCTTCTCTTCCTATTGGAATTTGAAAATCTGTGACTATATTCACTACAGGCATTAGACCATGTTCTTCTTCAAGAAGAGCGAGTTTGAAACCTAGACCAAGATTGTCAAAACCTGCTAACGAATCATTAATTATAAGACCTGCATTGGTAGCACGTAACTCGAACCTTTCATGTATACCATAACGAATTTTTGAAGCACCAATCGCAAAACCATAGCTGCCATCACCGCCAAACTCATCGGCGTAATTAAATAGTCCACCTTCTAAATTTAATTGTCCTTTTTCAACAATGCCTGGGACAGTAGAAGCACCACCTCGTTCAAAATGCATAACATCTGCTTTTGCAGAATTAAAGTTTATTGCTGCAAGCGCTACTAACGATAAAATTGTTTTTTTCATACTAAAATCTCATACCCTCCACTAATTTCTTTATAACGCTTATAATACAAGCAAGAGGCAAATTTGTAAAACGATGTTATCTGGTCAAAACCATAAAGCGAATAAATCACAAACTCTGAGTGCTGTAAAAGCTTGGTTGCAGTTAGTTACTGAAGACAAAAAATTGTTTTTGATTTTTTTGGTTTACAGCGTCGTAATAACCCTTTTTTATTTGGCAATACCAGTCACTGCTCAAATTTTAGTCAATATTGTTATAACGGGTGTTTTGTTACAACCTTTTATAGTTTTTTCTGTTGGAACATTAATAGCATTTATTTTACTGGCGGCCATGAGAACGGCTCAGTTTCATATTGTTGAAATTATCCAAAGAAAAATTCTTGTTGATATTTCTCAAAAAATTTCTGAGAAAATTTACTTTGCCAAAATTAGCAAATTTAGCAATATTTATGCCCCAGAGTTGGTCAATAGATTTTTTGAAATAATGAATATTCAAAAAAGTTCAGCAATGCTTTTATTGGAAATTCCGAGTGCCGTCTTGCAAATCATTGCTGGATTGATTTTGATAGCGGTTTATAGCAAAATTTTGCTTGCGTTTGACGTGGTATTTATGCTTATACTTTTTAGTATTTATTGGATAGGAAGAGGGGCAGTTAAAACTAGCTATGAAGAGTCTAGTAGTAAATATTCTATAGCTTTTTGGTTAGAAGAAATAGCAAGATGTCTTATTAGTATTAAGTTTCATGGCTCAAAAAAGCATTTGATGGAAAAAACGACTTTTTTGGTCAATGACTATCTCGATAAAAGAAATCAACATTTTCAGATTTTAATTAAACAGTTTTCCACTAATCTTTTGATACAAGCCGTGGCAAGTGCCGGAGTTTTGGGGATAGGTGGCTATTTGGTGATGACTAATGTTTTAAGTTTGGGGCAATTAATAGCAGCTGAGATTGTAATAGTAATGATTATTTCAGCTCTTGATAAAATTGCTCAGAAATTTGAGACTTGGTACGATCTCTTGACTTCAATCACAAAAGTTGGACATTTAACTGATTTGGATATTGAGGATTTTAGTGGAATTGATGTGCCCGTGTTTGCTCAAGGTGCCAAAATAAAATGTAGGTCTTTGCATTTTGCTTATGACTCCAATCCAGATAAAGAAGTTTTACATGATATTAATTTGGAAATCAGTCCAGGAACTAGAGCTAGTTTAGTAGGAATTAGCGGCTCTGGTAAAACAAGTTTTGCTTATTTAATTTCACGAATACATAAAAATACCAGTGGGGAAATTTATTTTAATGATATTTTGATTCAACAATTTAATCCTGATTTACTCAGGCAACAAATAGCATTTGTTGGAAATTTTGGTGAGATTTTTACTGGCTCCATTAGAGAAAATATTTTGATAGGAAGAGAAAATGTCTCAGAGAATCATCTAAATGAAGTTGTAGATTTAGTTGAATTAAGAAGAGATCTGAATCGTTTTGAACAAGGTTTAGAAAGTGAATTACTTAGTGAAGGTCGTAATATCTCTTTGGGACAAAGACAAAGAATCCTTTTGGCAAGAGCCTTAGTTGGTAAGCCACAATTATTGATTTTGGATGAGGCATTTTCTGGGATGGATGAGATGACTAAACTTAAAGTCATTGATAAATTGTTTGATAGTGCGAAACCTTGGACTATTTTGAACATATCTCATGATCCAGAAGTAGTTGTTAAAACTAATCATATATTTTTACTTGAAGATGGACGTATTATCGAAGCTGGTCTATTAGATCAGTTAAGGGCAAGCCCAGGCTCTGAATTTATTAGACTATTTCCAAAACTTATATTATGAATCAGTATCTAGAAACACCAGCAGTTTTAAAACAATTCACAAATTTTGTGGTAGTGATCTCTTTAATAATGCTACTTGCTTTATTTTTACCTTGGCAGCAAACCATTACGGGAGAAGGAAAGGTAACGATATTTTCGCCAATGGAAAGACCACAGGTGATTCATTCACAAATCGAAGCCAAAATCACCAAATGGCATGTCAAAGAGGGCGATATGGTCAAAGCAGGTGACCCTTTATTAGAGCTGGCAGAACTGAATCCAAGATATTTAGATCTAGATTTGAGTATGAAACTAGAGGGGCAAAGATCTGCATTGTTAGCCAAAAAACTTGCGATCAATAGTTTGATAGCAAGCTTAAATAGTCAAAGCCATGCAATGAGAGATTATAGGAGCGCAACTGTCCCTAATGCTGATTTGCAAATCAAGCAAACAACAGATCGTTTTAGAGCTCTCCAGGAAAGGTTTGTAGCAAGTAAACAAAACTTAATTACAGCCGAGTTGAATTTTGAAAGACGTAGGCAGTTGTTTGAGCAAGGACTAAGCTCAAAAAGAGATTTTGAATTAAGTGAATTGGCTTTGGCTGAAGCTAGAGCACAACTGAATGCTGCTCAAGCAGAATTAGATGTAGCACAGAGAAGTGTACTGATGTCTCAAAATGATGTTCTGAAAACCAGTTCTGAAGCGGATTTCAAAATACAAGATATTCAAGGAAAAATTGCAAGTTCTTATGAAAAACTAGCAGAGATAGATAGTGATGTTTACAAAATAGATATTGAAATTGCAAATTTAACTGGAAGGGTAGACCAAAGATTGATCAAAGCCCCTTGTGATGGACAAGTGACTCAATTGATTACTTTGGGTCAAACAGAAACTATTAAGCCGGGTGATGACTTGGCAATTGTTGTGCCGGATAGTCTTGATCAAGCAGCAGAGATTTATATTTCTGATAGTTTGGCACCATTATTGAGCCCAGGAAGAGAAGTCAGATTGCAGTTTTCTGGTTGGCCAGCTTTACAGTTTATTGGTTGGCCTTCAATTGCTGTAGGAAGTTTTTCAGGAAAGGTCACTGTAGTTGATGCAGTTTCTTTGCAAGAAGGTAAAGTAAGAGTGATTATTAAGCCTGATACTGAAAGAATCAAAACTCACAAAGATCATGCTTGGCCATCAAGTCAGTATTTGAGACCAGGAACAAAAGTGGTTGCTTGGATATTATTAGATAAAGTCCCGATGTGGTTTGAGTTGTGGAGGGTCTTTAGTGGATTCCAGCCTTCTTTAATTTATAATCCGGAACAAAAAGGAAAAATCAAAATCAAATAAATGAAAAGATTTTTTATAGCTTTTTTGTTTTTTACTTCACTGCAAGCTTATGCAGAGGGTAAAGATGATGATATTAAATTGCTTCAAAAAATTAATTTAGAATCTGATCTTGATTATTACAACAAAAGCTCTCTCTTGGATTCAAATACAAATGAAAAAGCATTGTATTTAAAAAACATAATCGACAATATTCTTCTTTATCATCCTGACATCAATAGTGCTCAATTAGAGAGAGATATTGCGCAAGCCTATTTTATGCAAACAACAGGAGCTTTTGACCCAAATTTTAATTCATCAGCTAATTACGCACATTTCAATAGTTCTTCTGCTATAGGTGAAGAACAGGACGCAGCTTTAGTAACAAACAAGTTAGACTGGCAAAGTCCATGGGGTCCTAAATTATCTGTTGGACATAAAGTGCTTTTTGGTGATGCTAAAACACCTTTTGCTCCAACTGGAGATGCCGGAGAGTTTTTTGCAGAATTGAAAATCCCTCTTTTGCAAAATGCTTTGATCAACACTTATAATTTGAAATCCAATAAAGCCAAGATATATACAATTATTGCAGACTATAAATATTTCTTGACCAAATTGAAAGTGATCAATGCAGCTTCAGCAGCTTATTGGAAGTGGATAGCTTCAGCTCAAATTCTTGATGCAGAAAAAGACTTATTGAAAATCGCAGAGTCACAATTGGATTTTGTACAAAAACAAAGTGATGCTGGTAATCTTGCTGCAATTAATGTAGTTGAAGCTGATCGTGAATTGCAAAGAAGGCATGCTAGAGTGGCGGTCGCTTTAAGGCAAGTACAGGAAGATAGCCTGAAATTGGCAAGTTATTTGTGGACTATTAATGGACATCCTATGCAAATTCCTAGTCTTGCTCAAGTCCCCAATTTGATTCCCGAGCCTCACCAAATACAAGTTAGTAGTTTGTTGGATGCCAAATTTACTGCTTTGGAAAATCGTTTTGAACCCAAAATTTTGCAATCAACTAGAAAGATTTTGGACTTGGAGAAATCCTTTGCAAAAAATCAACTGTTACCGATGTTGGATGCTTCTTTGTATCAAGGACTAGAAGTGGGTTCTGAGGGTATTGGTCCAACTATGCAATTTGGTCTAAATTTTGGTTTGCCGCTTCGTTTAAGAACAGCGAGAGGACTTTTGAAAGAGGCTCAAAGCAAAATCAAGCAAATGAATATACAAGAAAAGCAATTATTACAGTCTATATTTTTGGATATAGAAAATGCTTATTCTCAAATAGCCACTTCGTATGATAGATTTGTTTTTTCTCAAAAAGAATATGCTCTGGCTCAGAAGCTTGAAGAAGGCGAGAGATTGAGGTTCGAATTGGGCGATAGTACTTTGTTTCTTTTGATACAGCGCGAGCGTATGACAATTGAAAGCCGCATTGATATGATCAAAGCGCTTGGCGATTACAATTATGCGCTTGTTAATTTTGATATAGCACAGGCGAAGTTTTAGAAATACCAAGCAAGAACTAAAGGTATATAAATCAAAGCAACAATATTGCTAAGAGCAACAGTGATAGAGACCAAATCTGTATCAAGATTCAGCTCATTGGAAAGAGTAATGGCGTTCGCACCAATCGGAACAAGCGACATCAAAAAAATAATTTCTAAAGCTTCTTTGCTGTAAAACGCATGGACATGCTGGTTATAAAGAGCAAATAATAAAGCAAAGCCTGGAAAAAATATAAATTTGGATATTAAAGCAAGAGAAATAAATTTGAAATTAAACTTGAATTCTTTAACTTTAGCAAGCCCCAATCCTACAATCAACATACCAAGTAATGAATAAGCACCAACAAACTTTTCAAAAAATAAATTAGAAAAATCAATCAATTTAAAATACCAGATTTGACTTTCAAGAAACCCAATATTGAATTTACAAAATAAATTTAAAGCCAATGCAACTAAGCTAGTATAAATGGCAGGTAATTTAAGAGTTCTATAAATCGCTTCTTTGACACTATATTTCCCGCAGGCAGCTGTAAAAAAAGCCGTAGAACATTCATGAATAGCAAGTCCTAGAATCAGTAACATCGCAGTTCCAAGTGCTTTATCTCCCATGAAAATAAAAACTAGTGGTAGACCATAATAACCAACGTTGGCTAGCCCAGAGCAAAGAGACAAGGCTCCGGCTAATTCTGAATTGCCAAGAATTTTTTTGCCAAGTTGAAAAAATCCTGCGCATAACAAGGCACCAAGAATCCAAAAATAAAACGGATAAGTAAGTGTTTCAAAACTAATATTAGAATCCAAAATCCCTTTGAAAGTAACTACTGGAGTTACCATATACAAAACCAATCTGGCTATGCTTTCGCGCTCGACATTGAGTCTTTTGCCGGCAATAAAACCAAATAAAATAATGATGTAGAGGGGAATAAGTTTAACGAAAAGATCCATTACAATAATTGTAATGCTTTTATAGGATCTTTAGCTTGAGTAATAGGTCTGCCGATTACAATATAATCAGTGCCGAGGGCAAAAGCCTCTTTGGCGCTGAGAGTGCGCTTTTGGTCGTCATTAGTTTTTTCTAGTCTAATGCCAGGGCAAACAGTCACAAAATCTTTTCCAAGTTTTTCTTTAACAATTTTTATTTCATGTGGAGAGCAGACTATGCCATCTAGTCCAGCTTTTTTGGTATTTTCCGCAAGATTTAAAACAGCATTTTCAATAGTTGTAGCAATTAACAATTCCCCATTCAACATTTCCTCATCAGTGCTAGTCAAATGAGTTACAGCAATTAATTTGCAAGTATAGCCGTCAAGCGCTTCTTTGGCTTTCTGCATCATGGCTATTCCACCAGAAGCGTGGACATTAAGAATATCAACTCCGTATTTAGCAAGGCTAGAAATCGCTCCCAGAGCAGTATTCGGGATGTCGTGAACTTTTAGGTCAAGAAAAATCTTGAGATTTTGTTCTTTGAGATATTCAATGATTTTGGGTCCTTCGGCATAAAACAATTCCATGCCTACTTTTACAAAAATAGGTTTTGTGTCACTGTCTTTGAAAATATCCAAAAAGCTTTGGACTTTTTCAAGTGAAGGAAAATCAAGAGCAATTATAGTTTTTTCTATCGCCACGCTGCACCCACAAGTTCATTTATAGAAGAGATATTCATGTCTTTTAGTTTAATTTCAAGTTCTTGAATAATATTTGGACAAGCAAAAGGATCAATAAAGTTTGCTGTACCTACAGCAACTGCGCTTGCGCCAGCATAAATAAACTCTAGAACATCATCGGTATTCATGATTCCGCCCATACCAATAATAGGCAGATTAATTTCTTGTGAAACCTCATAAATCATTCTAATTGCAACAGGTTTAATAGCTGGACCAGAAAGTCCACCGAGTTTGCGGGCGATAATTGGTTTCTTGGTTTTGAGATCTATGCGCATGCCCATAAGAGTATTGATCATGGATAATCCCTGAGCACCGCCTCTTTGGCAAGCTTTTGCCATTGAGACAATATTGGTCACATTTGGTGAAAGCTTGACAAAGACAGGTTTTGAAGAGACTTTGGTGACTTCTCTAGTAAGTGCTTCTAG
>JAJTHA010000038.1 GCA_021299565.1 Candidatus Caenarcanales bacterium | reverse complement strand
GTTAGTTTGAGCAGAACTGCTATCAGCAGTTTCATTTTTTGATTGAGTTGAATTAGGCTCAGCAATATGAGGTGTACTTTGATTTTTTTGCGCCTTTTCTTTTAGTAGCCTTTGCTCTTTTAAATAACTATCTTTATTTTGCTTCTTACCTACAGTACTAGACATTTATCCTTCCCTTAAAGTCCCAGATACAGTATACAAACGGCTAATTAAGCCATGGTTAAGATAATAAAAACAGGGGTTAAATTTCGAATATTTCTAGTATCGAAGATTGTTCAAGATCAATTAATTTAATGAATTCTATGCTAACGCCTTCAAATTCGATAGTCGCTGAAATAGTTTCATTGATAATATAGGCACCTTGCAAATCTCTATAATTGCGAATAAAAATTTTCATTGCATCTGGAATATTAGTGTTTTTAAGTTTTGATTTAACTTCAAAAATATATGGCTTATTGTTTTTCAGCAGAACAAAATCGATTTCATCGTCATTTCTTGTTCGCCAAAATCTTAACTCACAATTTGGAGTAGAATTTTTGATCAAAAAATTACAGACATATTGTTCATAAATATACCCTTTATCTTTTCGAGTTGATATTTGCTCAAAGTCATTTATTATTGAATTTCTCATGCCGATATCGTAAAAGTAATATTTCTTGGACTTCTTTAATTCATTACTTAAGTTTTTTGAATAGCTAGGTATTTTATGAATGATATATGTTTGAGTGAGTATTTCCAAATATCTTTCAACCGTTTCTTGACTTAGGCGATAATCTTTGGCAAGGTTATTTGCTGAGATTACCTGCCCTTGATTAAAAGCAATAGAGTAAATCATATTGTTGAAAGCACCTATGCTTTCTTCGTTAATTAACGCTTTAATGTCTTTCATCAAGAGGCTTTTAACTAATTCGTTCAAATAAAATATTTTTTGCTTGTTTGTGTCTTCGTGTATTAACCCTGGATAGCCACCATAACACAAGTAATCTTCGAAACTAGTATTGGCTTGCTTTGATTCCAAGAAGCTTAAAGGACGAATAATGTAATTTTTTTTTCTTCCAGCCAAACTTTCTTTTAAATGTTTATGCATTTCAATTGCAGATGATCCAGAAGCGATAATTTTGATATTGAGTTTCGTATCATCATAAATTGCTTTAAACAGTTTAGTCGCGTTTTTCAGATAATGAAATTCATCAATAAAAATATAATCAACATTTTTTGTCAGTGATTCGTATAAGTCAGCAGTATCTTGCGCAAAGTATCTACTGTCATTTGGTAGTTCCAAATTGTAATATTTTATTGTTTTATTTTTTTTCTTTGAAAAATTAGCTAATTCTTGCATTAAAGAAGTTTTGCCAACTTGCCTTGCGCCAAATAAAAATAAAATTCTTTGATTTCCTAGCTCTTCTAAAAGATATGACAGCACCTCTCTTTTGACTTGCATATTTAGATTATACCCCGAAATCGCAAAAATTTTGCAATTTCAGGTCATGCCCTGAAATTGCAAAATCACAGCTCTAGCCAATTATCGCCAACGCCAATATCCACCAATAAAGGCACTTTTAGGCTGGTGGCATGCGACATTTTGTCCAATAATATATTCTTCACCAATTCAAGTTCATCTTGATGAGCCTCTATAACCAGTTCATCGTGCACTTGCAGAATCAATTTACTATGCATGCTCTCAAGTGCTTTGTGCACATTAATCATGGCGATTTTCATGATATCAGCAGCACTACCTTGAATGACAGCATTAAACGCCTGTCTTTCTTCTTCTTTCGCAAGCATTTTATTTGGGCTATTGATGTTTTCAAAATATCTTCTTCGTCCAAACATAGTCTCGACAAACTCATCTTGGTGAGCTTTATACAAGATCTTGTCCATATACGGTTTAATACGAGTGAACACAGTAAAATATCTATCGATAAACTGCTTGGCTTCTTTCTGGCTGATCCCAAGTTGCTTTGCTGTCGCGAAAGGACCTTGCATGTAAATTAACGCGAAGTTCAAAGTTTTGCCAATTCGTCTTTTGTCTTCATCAACTTCATTTTCTGAGCATTCAAAAATTTCCATCGCTGTTCGCTTATGTATGTCTTGATTTTGTTGAAATGCATCTATTAAAAAGGGTTCATCAGCCAGGTGCGCCAAAACTCTAAGCTCAATTTGAGAGTAGTCGGCACTTATGATTTTGAATTCATTGCTTTGAGTAGTAAATGCTTTGCGCACTTGTTTGCCATATCTAGATTTGATTGGGATATTTTGTAAATTAGGATTGGATGAACTCAATCTGCCCGTTGCAGTTACTACTTGATTAAAATCTGAGTGCAGACGATTGTCTTCTTTTGCGACTAGTGAAGGTAATGAATCTATATAAGTAGAACAAAGTTTGGATAGAGTTCTATGCTCCATAATTGCATTCAAAAAGTTTTTTTGTCTATCTTCAAGCTCTTCTATCATCAGTGTTTCAAGAGTATCTGCGTCTGTTGAATAAGCGCCGCTTTTGTTTTTCTTGCCTACTATCGGAAATTTCATAGTATCAAACAAAATACTGCTTAACTGTTTTGGAGAAGCCAAATTAAACTCGGTGCCGGATATTGTGCAGGCTTCATGTTCTGCTTCTTTCACTTTGCCGCCAACTTCAACTGAAAGCTCTTGCAAGAAATCTTTATCTAGTGCAACTCCCAGTCCTTCGATGTCTCTCAAAACCTCTACCAATGGGAATTCTATATCTCTGAGAAGCTCTTTTTCTCTTTCATCAAGATTTAATTCGTAGAATTCGTATAATTCAAAAGTAGCTTTTGCGTCTGCTCCTGCATAGTTGGCTAGTGAATTGATATCAACCGTTTCTATAGGTTTTTGATTGCGACCTGTTCCTAGGATCTCTTCAAGTTCTGTCATTCTTTTATGAAAAACTCTTTTCACTTGTGCTTTGAGACCATGCTTGGCGCTTGAGTTTTTGACGTAGCTTGCGAGCATAGTATCAAAGAAATTATTGTGCATTTTGATCCCATATCTGAGCAAAATCTTTTGTTCAAATTTTGCATTTTGTATAATTTGTTTTTTGTTCGAATCTTCCAATACTTCTTTTAATTTGGCTAAAACATTATCTAATCCAAGATGTTTAGTCATAAGACTAGAGCACGGTATATAAAAGCTTTTGATTTCATCTTTTTGTTTAAATGCAATGGCGATGCCTACTATAGAACAGTTGAGAGTATTAAGTCCATTTGTCTCTAAATCAATTGCATAGCAATCAACTTGTTTTAAGTTATTAATCAAAATGTTTATTGTCATTTCATCAAGAATCACAAAAGGATTTACTTGATATTTCTCTAATGGGGTTTCTATTTTCTCCCATTTTTCTGCAACTTTTTGTATTTGTTTTGGTGCTTGCTGTTCATAAACAACTTTTTCAATTATTGGCAATTCTCCAACATCAACTTTGACCAAATTCCCATTATTAAAAGGTTTCAAGACTATAGGTAATCTTTTGAGTATTGAATTAAATTCTCTTTGTTTCAGAAACTCAATTAGAGATTCTGTATTTGGCAACTCCATTTTGCAGTGCTCTAGATTGGTGTCACAGCTCTTGACTCCACTATCATCGATAATAATTGTTGCTAGCAACTTGCACATTCGCGCTTGAGCTTCTTGCTCAACTAATTTTTCTTTAATTTTAGCTGGTTCAATTTTGTTGATGTTTTGGTAGATCTCTTCCAGGGTCTCGTATTCAGAGAGTAGTTTTGTTGCGGCTTTGGGACCTAGACCTTTTACTCCTGGAATATTATCGGAGCTATCACCGGCGATTCCTTTGTAATCTGGTACTTGAGAAGCTTTGACGCCCATTTTTTCAAATACTTGTTCGGGGCTAAATATCTCTAAGCCACCGCCTCTTTGAGGCACTGCCATGACGATTCGGTCATTTACTAATTGAAACAAATCTTTATCACCAGAGAGGATAACAACTTTATGACCAGCGTCATAAGCTTTTTTTGCCATGATGCCTATCATGTCATCTGCTTCATAACCAGGCTCTTCAAGAACAGGGATATTGAATCTTCTAAAAGATTCTTTGATCAACTCCCATTGCGGTTGCAATTCATCGGGCATTTCATCAGGTCTATTTGCTTTGTAGTCCTCGAACATTACGTGCCTGTATGTGGGCTCTGGCAAATCAAAAGCGGCGGCTACCATTGTTGGTTTGGAGAATTCGATTGCATCAAAAAGTGATTTGATGACCCCATAGACAGCCCAGGTTGGATTACCTTGAGAATCTCTCAAATTGGTCATCTCTAGCGCAAAATACATTCTAAAAGCTAAATTACTACCATCTATTAGTAAAAGTGTTTCTTGAGGCACAGGCTACATTGTAACAAGTCGTAATTACTCAGCTAATAAAAGCTTGAAAGTATAGTTTTAGTCATCGCGAGATTTGCGTAGCAAATCGTGGCGATCCAGTTTCGTTATTACATTCTGGACTGCCACGGCTTGCTTTGCAAGCCTCGCAGTGACTTTATAGTGATTGATTTGGCTTAGAGCTGATTAGATATACAACAAGTCTCAGAATGACGATTTCAAGCAGCTAGACAAAACATAAACCCGAAGTATAATAAATACATGCCAAATATCGAAGAATTATTCTCAGATAGCAAAGTAAGCATCCCAGCAAGCAAAGATGTAATAATCCCAGAAGGATTAGAAGCAAATTTGCTAGTAACTACTGTTGGTGGTTTCATGGATGGAATTTATAACTGGGCAAGATCCAATAGTGTCTGGCCTCTTACCTACGGTACAAGCTGCTGCGCCATTGAAATGATGTCAGTAGGTATGTCTAGATTTGATATTTCTAGATTTGGTTCAGAAGTTTTTAGAGCAACCCCAAGACAAGCAGATTTGATTATCACTGCAGGTACCATCACTCGTAAAATGGCACCGGCATTGGTGAGACTATATGAACAGTTACCTGAACCTAAATATGTGATTGCTATGGGCGCTTGTACTATAACTGGTGGCATGTTCCATGATAGCTACTCAGTAGTTCAAGGTGTGGATAGAATTATTCCTGTTGATGTTTATGTGCCAGGCTGCCCGCCAAGACCAGAAGGACTTTTACATGGTTTATTTACTCTTCAAAGAAAAATTAGAAGAGAAAAACTTTCTCAAAGAGCAGCAATTGCAGCTGGTCACAGAGCAGCAACAAGAAACGTTGATGATGAGACAGGATTGATTTTATGACTGAAACAAATATAGAAGCCGGAGCTTTTGGTAGCTACTTAAAAGAAAAATCAATCAAGTCAAAAGCACTAGGCAAGAATGCTTCAGGGACAGAGATGATAGAGCTTGAGCCAGGTGATTTGATCGCTGCAGTTAAAGAACTCAAACGTTCTAAGAAAATGACTTTCTTGAATTACATGACAGCTCTTGAAGTTAAAGATGCTTATCAATCAGTTATTCAAATAGAAAATCATGAAGACAATTCTTTTCTAGTAATGAAAGTGAACACTAATAAATCAAATCCAAGTATCCCAACTCTATGCGATATTTATCCAAATGCCAATTGGTTTGAGCGTGAGGCTTATGACATGATTGGTATCAAATACGATGGGCATCCTAATTTGACACGTATCCTGAATCCGGACAAGTGGGAAGGCTATCCACTTCGCAAGGATTATATTGGGCCTATTGATAAATTAAACGAACCAATAAAGCTTTCTTTACAAAAATAACTTGTCATTGCCTCGTGTCGTCATCCTGAGGAGTGGACGAAGTCCACGACGACAGGATCTCATTCGGGCTTATGCATCGTGGATCCTGACGGTCGCCACTTCGTGGCTCCCTCAGGATGACAAATTCAGAGCTCTTATAGAGCAAAAATAATTGAAAGCGGTCACGCAGTGACAACCGCCGTAGGCGGAATTTAATTGCGCAAAGCGCAATTAAAGAACCATCATGTCCTGAATAACTTTCTTATCATCATTAACAGAATTAGATCTAAGAGTTTCAATCATGCCACCAAGTGAGCTGATCATACCTTGTTGGTATTTGAGTTGAGTGTCTCTTTGTTTTGCTAAGAACAAATATTCATTAGCCACAGACTGTTCTTCTCCATAATATTTCTGAGCAAGACCGTTACCCAAAAAGGATCCTACCGATCTACCAATTCCAAAACCAACCACTCCTCCGAGAGGTCCGCCAAGCGCTCCAGCAGCCATACCTATCATTCCGCCGATTCCTTGTGCGCGAAATTTTAGCTTAGACATTTTGTTTTGCATCTCAGCAAGTCTTTTTGTCAAAGAAAACATATCCTGAAAGTTACTCGCTGTCAGCTGTTGATAGACCCTTTCGGCGTAATCTTGTTGTATATCCCAGTTGATATAGTTTGGCTCGACTGAGCCAGATTTATTAAACATTGTTTTTATTCCCTTTTAAGCTTTAGCTAGATTTGATTAATTCGATCGATTTTTTGTATTGATCTTTATCGCCTTTTGCGACTTCTAACCAAAACTGCTGATTGATTCTTGCGTTACCAAGTAACTCTCTCACTACAGACAACAAATTTCTTGCTGCATCTGCGTCGCCAATTCCCAAAATTGCTTGTTGGGAAAGCTGCTCAGCAAAAGCGTTGTCCGCCTGAGTCTGACTCACTAGATATTCAGCATCTGATAATCTTTCAGCTGCGTTTACATAAGGTACAAATTGAAATACTGCCATAACACTGTCATGTATACAATATTAAAGTTAAGTAGTGGTTAAATAGCTGCGCCTTCTGCAATTAACCAATCTTCAAACGCGATGATATCTGGGATATATAAATCACCATTATCATCATTGTTGATAAAACCCTTGGTTCTTAGACGATCAAAGCCTTTAGAAACTTGTTTTACGTTGACTTCGGCCATTCTTGATAATTTGTTGGTGTTTAGAGGTGGGACTTTTGTACCAAGCTTGGTAACTACACCATTTTTCATGACATCTAGATAGAGTGCAAAAGCAATTCTCGCTTCTTCACTTAGTTCAATATTTTGCTCTTCTGTAGCTACTGCTTGTTGTTCAGTAAAAGCTTCGTTTATATATGTAACTTCTTCTTGTCTGCTCATATCAATTTCAATACTAGCATAGGCAATAGCCTAAAGTGCATTAGATTGTATATACCCTTAATTATATTATTATAAACATGAAACTTGGCGAGAATTGCCCTGTCACTTTGTCTTGAAAGTATAGTTTAAGGTCACTGCGAGCTGCGAAGCAGCGCGGCAGTCCAGTTTAGCTCTGGATCGCCACGCCTCACTGCGTGAGGCTCGCGATGACTTTATAGTTATAGATTAAGTCTTATGCTGAGTAGTTACGTTAATCAACTAGAAAATATCCGCAGGCCCAAAATTAACCCTAAACAATTTATGGTCTTTGGTGATAGCTTCAATCAGAGGGAAGCCCACATCTAATCTAAGAGCCCCAACTAAAGGCAACCTGACTCTTATTCCAAAACCAATCGATGCCGCTTGTGAGAGCCTATCAGTTAGCTTGTTTAATCTACCATCACCACCAATGACCCCAGCATCTGCAAAAGTAGCAAAATCTACGTATTTGGAATATTTAAATTTTTTGACAAAAGGAGCAACCTTGTAAGACGGAGTTCTAAATTCAGCTGTAGAAATAAACAACTTGTCTCCCATGCCTAATTCAGTGAATTGTCTATAACCTCTAATTCCAGTAGCCGTACCCAATCTAAATTTTTCAAATTGAGGAATTTCTCCAAGTAATCTATAACCACCTCTGAAATTAAACAAAAAGCTAGATTCTTTTCCTACCGGAAAATATCTCGTCGTGCTTGTTTGCAGTTTAGTGAAACTACTAATATCTCCAAAACCTACATTTGGATTGACGTTCCAGTTTGAGCGCCAGCCATCACGTGGTTTGGATGCGTCATCTAAATTCACATAACTATAACCTGGTCTAAAAGAAGCATATAAGCCGTCTACGATCTGCTCGTCTCTAAGCTTTCTTGCTTCTATTTTTGCTAAGCCTAATTTGCCACCAAGAAATCCCTTGTTTTGAGCTTCTAGTAAATCTCTTCTGGTGATTTGGTCTTCTTCGATAATATTTTTCGCAACTTCTGTTACGTATTGTGATCTATCTCTATCGGTAAGATCTATATAGTTTGCGGTTGCGCCAACAGTAAAACGATGATGATCCTTGAGCGAACGCCCCAAAGTAGCACCAATAGACGCAGCGTTTTGTCTAGAAAGATCCACATTGAAATTTGGTCCGCGAGTAAGATTTAGTGACTTGGTTAAACTATAATCAGTGTTTCTATAATATGGTGTGAAATAATTAGCCGTGATTTGATTGAAATTACCTCTTCTGACAAAATTGCTATTCGTGTTGAGCGTAGAACCAGCACCCAGACCACTTCCTAGGATAGCCGTTACATTTAATGTTTCGCCCTGTCCGTGAATATTACCAACAGTTAAGTTGGTGTTGCCAAATAAACCCGCGGAGGAATTCACCCCACCACCAAGACCAACAGTAGTATATTTTTCTTTTTCATTCAGATTAATTACTAGATCATAGCCGCTGCCTGAATCACTAGGTTTAACGGATCTTGAAACATTGGTGAAATAGCCCGCTCCTTGAAGTTTTTTGAAATCCTTTGAAAAATCAAATTCATTATAAGGAGTTCCGGTTTTTGTGGAATTGACGAGATGATTGAGATAGCTATTTTTGGTTTTTTTATTACCTTCAAAAACAATACTATTAATATTGCCCTCATCAATAATTACCAATAATCTTCCTTTTTCATCTAGGTCAATATCACTTACTTTTGCGAGTATAAATCCTTTTTGCATATAGGCTGTCTCGAGCGCCCTAATCCTTTCATAGAGAGCTTTACTGTTCTCTGGCTTGGAAATAAGATCTTCGAAAAAAGCATAGGCATTTATGTCTATAGAAGCATTATTGCCAATCACCAATACATCAGTTACTGGTGCGTTCTCTTTGACCTGATAAACCAAAATGATTGTGTCATCTTCCTTACGCAAGGGTTTGACTTCTACGCCTTTGGCTTCAAAAAAACCTAGATTATAAATTCTTTTTAGATCAAGTAAAACTTTTTCTCTTTCGATGCTCTCACCGATTTTGGTCTCAATTTGTTCTCTTATAATTTCTTCGTCTATTAATCTTGAGCCATTAACCAAAATTTCGCTGATTTTACCTTTGGGTACATCAGATTCTGCTTGAGCATTTAAGCTAATCAAAAACAGAATTATTAATGCTAGCCATAAATTCTTAGGCACCGCAATATTATATAGTCATATTTAGCTATAGTCTACTTTAATAAGAGTCAAGCCCTCAGCAGGAGCGGAATAATTGGGATTATCAAAAAGTAAATCCCCAACCATTCGCCTAACCATATGTCTATAAAACTTATTTGCTTTGACAAAATATTTGAAACAATATTTAGATTCGACAATAATTTCTGAGCGTTGAATAAGGCTCATTGATTCAGCCTCACAGTCTTTGCTATATTTTGTTGCATCCAACTCACCCATAAAAGATTTTGATTTTGCGATGACTTTGTCAATGTCAATTGTTTCTTTGAGCCACATCAGAGAATCAAGCCTTAAAACTGGTCTATCACTGCGATTGAAGATTTTATACATATATTCACGAGATTTTGCGCTATATCTGGCATGAAAATCTTCTGCCACCATTTCGACTTTTGTGAGTACCATATCTTTTGGTAATTGAGAATTGAGTGAGATCAAAAGCTTTGTAGGATTGGACTTGGCTAGCTCTAGTTCAAAAGGTATCTTGAAGTTCACCACTTGACCAATTGCATGCACTCCAGCATCAGTTCTACCTGCAAAATTGCTTTCAATATCAACTTTCAAAAACTTTGACAAAGCACTCTCCAGCTCTCCTTGAACCGTTCGATGCTTATCTTGTCTTTGTGAGCCAAAAAAATCTGCCCCATTATATTCAAGCGTGAATTTATAGTTAAACACTTTTATGCTTTGCTGCTAACAACAACAGTTGCAACTCTGACAACTTTGTCTTTAATACGATAGCCTTTTTTTAGTACCTCAATAATAGTACCTTCTTCTTTGTCGGGCATCGCAATATTTGATACAGCTTCGTGCAGCTCAGGGTTATAAAGACAATTGGTGTCAACTTCCTCTAAGCCAACAGCCTTGAGGCTCATAATCAATTGTTCTCTAAGCATATCTATACTTTTGACGATATCAGTAAAACTGGTGTTTTCGGTAAGACTTTTTTTAGCAAAATCAAAATTATCTATCGCCGGCAAAATCGATTGTAAAGTATTGATAGTTGCGTATTTTTGTATATCTTGTCTTTCACGATTGAATCGATTAAGCATATTTTGCTGATCAGCCCATAGTCTTTTGTAACTATCTTCAAGATCGTCATACTTCGCTTTAAGTTCGTTAACCCCACTAGAACCTTTATCAAGCCATTCCTGTTTGACTTGTTGTTGTTCTTCTGATGCTTCTTGATTTTGGGGTTCTTTATGTAAATCGCTTAGATCCATACTAATGATTAATTATAACATCAGCAATAGCAAACACAGGTCCTTCAGTACAGACTCTTACATAACCTGATTTGTACTTCTCTAAATTTTGAGTTTTGCAAACACAAGCCAAACAAGCACCTACTCCGCAGCCCATGCGCTCTTCAACAGAGATAAAGGCTCTTTTATCAGCTGGAATAATCTCCTGTAGAGCTTTTAACATTGGATTTGGACCGCAAGCATAAAGAGTATCGTAATCACTAGATAAATATTTTGTAACAAAGCCTTTTTGCCCATGAGTTCCGTCAACTGTGCAGATTGTGGTTTTGCCCAAAGCCTGAAAATCGTTTTCATAAAAAATATCTTTGGCAGAAGCAAATCCCAATACTGATTCGATTTCATGACCAAGTGCTTTTAGCTTGCGCCCCAAATAAAATAAAGGAGGTACGCCAATTCCGCCACCAACTAAAAGTATTTTTGAATTATTTTTGTTTTGTTCTAATTCGAAGTGACTACCTAATGGCGCCAAAACATCCAGTATCTCACCAGCTTGCTTTTGGCTCAATAATTGAGTCCCGCGCCCTTCTGCCCTATATAAAACCGTCATCAAATCACCATTATCATTCAGATCACAAATGCTCATTGGTCGTCTTAACAATGGATCAAGTGATTCAGAGCATTTGATATGCAGAAATCTTCCTGGTCTAAATTCTTGTAAATCAAAATTACCGTACAACTCAAGCTTATAAATTTTATCGGCTATGAGAGTGTTTGATTTGATTTTAAGTAAATGTATTTGCATTAGAGTTTTTTGTGATTGAGGCAAGGCATTTGAGCGCGAATTTTGTTGAGAAAATCAAGGTCTAATTTTGCGTAAATTATTTCATCCTGATCTTCTTTCGCTTCAGCAATAATATTACCCCAAGGATCAATGATCATGCTATGTCCGTAGCAATTAGTCATTTTTTCATCTGCTTTGCCCCATTGATTAGGAGCTATGACATAGGCTTGATTCTCTATTGCTCTTGCTCTCAGTAAACTATGCCAGTGGGCTTTACCGGTCGTATAGGTAAACGCAGATGGCACAAGTAATATCTCTGCACCAGAATATTTTCTATATAATTCAGGAAATCTCAAGTCGTAGCAAATCGACAGGCCTATTTTAAAGCCTTCTAACTCAGCTAGCGCAATTTTAGTCCCTGACTGGGTTTTGTTTGATTCTAGTATTTCTTTGTTGTCTACAGTCACATCAAACAAATGAATTTTATCGTAGCGACAAATGATCTTGCCCAAGTTTGAAATCAAGATAGAACTATTAAAAGGTTTTTGCTCGTTATTCTCTTTTAAATAAATGCTACCCGCTAAAATGCTTACATTGAGCGACTCTGCGAGTTTTTGAATAGTGTTAATGCTAGTGCCAGAAATCTCTTCTGCGTTTGCTCGGCTCAATTCTAGATCTGAAGATCTAAAATTGAAAACCTCTGGTAAGCAGATCAAACTAGCTTTTTTTGCGGCTTCAGTTATCATTTGACTGATTTTTGTGAGATTAGCTTTTTTGTCGCTAGAGCTATTGAACTGTATGACAGCTGCGTTAATTGACTGGGTCATAACCACTTTTACCCCAAGGATGACATCTTAATAATCTTTTCAGGCTTAGATTTGAGCCTTTAATAATGCCGTGTAACTCAATTGCCTGGCGGGAATACTCAGAACAGCTAGGCTCAAAACGACAAGCAGGGCTTCTAATAATTGCGGTAGCTTGATAGAGCTGTATTAATGAGCATATAATTTTCTTGGTAAGCTTGGCTAATAAAGTGGTAAATAACATGGCAAATTTTCTTTTTGAAATCGGCGCAGAAGAACTTCCAGCAGGTCAAATAGTTAATATTTCCAATTATATCAGAGATGAAATTCTCAAAGTCCTTAATGATAACAATATCAAATCTCTTTGTTATTACAGCCCAAGACGTTTGTTCTGGTCTTTTGATAACATAAATCTTAATATTCAAGATCAAGAACAGGAGATTAAAGGTCCACCTGAATCTATCGCTAAATCAGCTGACGGAAATCTAAATCAAGCGGCTGAAGGCTTTATAAGAAAAAATAATTTAAATAAAGAAGATGTTTTTTTTAAAGATGGATATTTGTATGCAAAGCAAATAATTAAAGCAAAGAATCCCAAACAATTACTCGAAGAAAATCTTTGCCAAATAATCTCATCTACGCCAGGTGTGAGATTTATGAGATCGGCAGATGGTGATATGAAGTTTGCTAGACCTCTGCAATGGCTTATGGCAATTTTGGTTGAAAGTGATTCTAAATTAACTTCAGTAGATTTTCAAATCGAAAAAATCAAATCTTCTAATTTGAGTTATGGTCATAGATTCTTGTCACCAGCAGCTTTTGAAGTGACTAGCCTCAAGCAATACAAAGAAGAGCTTGAACGCAAATTTGTTTGGGTTTCTTTTGAAGATAGAAAAGCTAAAATCATTAGTGATTCAAAAGCTTTGGCTCAATCTATTGGTGCGGATTTGATACTTGATGAAAAGCTTTTAGAAGAAGTAGCTTTAATTACAGAAAATCCAAGTCCAATTCTCTGTGAGTTTGATGAAAAGTTCTTGGTTGTCCCTGATTGTGTCTTGGAAACAGTAATGATTCATCATCAAAGATACTTACCTCTTCAAAAAAATGGCAAGCTAATTAGTAAGTTTATTGCAGTAGCAAACAACCATTTGCCTGAAGCAAGAGCAAATATCAAATCAGGAAATGAAAAAGTAATTATTCCTCGTTTCAAAGATGCCGAATTTTTTGTGCAAGAAGATACCAAATTGTCTCAGGAAGAAAGATTGATAAAGCTTGAAAAACTAAATTTCCTCAAAGGCAATATGCTGCAAAAATCAACAAGACTAGCAAAGCTAGCTGAATATTTTCTGCTTGAGTTGAAACTGCCTATTGATCAGGATATTATCCAAGCGGCGAGGCTTTGTAAAACTGATCTAAGTACTAATTTAGTTTTTGAGTTTACTGAGTTGCAAGGTCAAATTGGAGGCATATATCTAGCTAAGCAAGGATATAGCAAGATCATTGTGGATGCGGTTTCTGAGCATTACAAACCAAGGTTTAGTGGTGATGATGAGCCAGAGACAGAGGCTGGTAAAATCCTTTCTATAATAGACAAACTCGATAATATAGTTATTGCTTTTGCTATGGGTAAATTGCCGACTGGTTCAGCGGACCCTTTTGCTTTGAGAAGGCAGGCTAATGGTCTTTTAGAGATTATCGTTGATAACAATTTAGATCTAGACTTAGAAAAATTATTATTAAAAGCTATTGAATTGCAGCAAGCAGATTTTGGACAAGGACAAATGATCAAGAAGATCAAAGGTCGTGGTGATGAACGTAAAGAGTATGAAGTTCCAGAACTTAATTGGCAAGATTGTTTTAATCTTGTAAGAGATTTTTTGGAGAGCAGATTAGAGTTTGTTTTTGAAATATTCCATAAAGATATAAAAGTGAACAAAGCGGTTCTAGCTTTACCAAATCCTCTTAGAGAATTAAGACTTAGACATTCTACTATTCATGCTTTTGCTTCTTTGAAAAATGATTTCAGATTTTCGAAATTAACTGAAGCAATTACGAGAGTGATTAATATTGCTGCAAAAGATCAGGAGTCATCTGGAGTTTTAAATACTATAAACACTCAATTGATTAAAGAAGAGCCTGAAATGAAGTTCCTGACTGCTATACAGTCAGTTGATATGCCGATTGAAAAATTAGCAAACCACGAATCTACTAAATTATTGGAGCTTGTTGAACCTATAAATGAGTTTTTCGACAAGATTTTAGTTAATGTTGATGATCAAGAATTGAGACGTAATCGTAAAAATTTGGTCAAATATGCAAGTAAGGTTTTCGCAGGTATCTGTGATTTTAGTTTATTATGAAAAGTTACGAAAGAAGAGAAAAGGTAGCAAGAGCTATTCAAAAAGAATTGGGAGCCTTTATTCAAAAAGGCGGAATTAAGGATGATAGGCTTTCGCAGTTTGTTTCTATTGTAGAAGTGAGCCTTAACTCTAGTTTAAGTAGTGCTAGAGTTTCTTTTTCAATTTTTTCTAGTGCTGATGAAGCATCTAAAGAAGTTGAAAGAATCAGCACACAAGCTGCGCTTAATGATAATTCTGGTTTTTTAAGAGGGATAGTTGGAAGACGATTGAACCTGAAATATGCCCCCAGATTGTTTTTCCAAGCTAGTGATTCTTTGAGTAAAGCGGTAGATATGGTTGATTGGATTGATAAAATTGTTGAAGAAGATCAAAGCCACCACGAAGAATAAAATTAATTAAATGGATTACTGCGGATTTTTAAACATTGATAAGCCTGTTGATTGGACTTCACATGATGTGGTTGCTAGATTGCGTCGCTTATTAAATTACAAGCAAATCGGTCACGCTGGTACTTTGGATCCATTTGCTACAGGAGTTTTACCGATTGCGGTTGGTTCTGCTACTAGGCTAATTCGCTTTTTGAAAAAATCTAAGAAATATTTTGGACAAATTGATTTATCTTTCACCACAGATACAGATGATCTAACCGGACAAAGCCTGAAAGCAAGACAGCAAATGATTTCTAAGGAAGAATTAGAGACAAAATTAAATGCAATGCAAGGCAATTTCGAACAGTATCCGCCTCTATATAGCGCGAAAAAAGTAAATGGCAAAAAACTTTATGAATTGATGCGAGAAGGTCAGCCTTTGGATTTGACCGATATCAAACCGAAGCTTGTGAATATTTCTGCAATTAATCTTTTAAGTTTTGATTACCCTAAAGCTGAAATAGAAGTGATTTGTTCTGAGGGTACTTATATAAGATCTATTGCAAGAGACGTTGGAGGACATTTAACTGTTTTAAGAAGGTTAGAATCTAATGGCTTCGAAATTCATTCGGCTTTTCGTTTTGAAGACTTGGATGATGAGGAGTTGACCATTGAAGATTTGATCTCTGCTCCTACAGATTTCTTAGATTTGCCAAAAATTCATTGTGATACTAAGCAAGAACAGAAATTACAACAGGGACAAAATGTATTTATTGATTCCTTCCCTGACCAAATTAATAATGATTTAGAAACTTTTACTGCTTGTCTTAATGAAAACGAGGAACTTATTGGGCTAGCTCAAGTTCTATTTAAAGGTAGAGATTTTGAGTTAAGACCCAAAATAATGCTGTAGCATTTATTTATAGCCGATGCTAAAAGATCCACTAGTTGAAATAGGAGCAATGATTCGCCAAACACGTGAGCGCCAACAGCTTGGCGTCCAGGATCTTGCTTTGCGCTCTAAAGTTTCTATAAAGCATATTCAAAATATTGAAAACGGAGAAAGAGCAGAACTTCCTGAAGGTGTTTATTTAATTGGTTTTCTTACTAAAATTCTAAAGTCTTTAAACATCACTAATGCACCGAGCATTATAGAAAAATATCGTAAACTTGAAGGAGATTTTGTTCTGCAAGATGTGATCAATAGTCACAATCCAAAACAAGAAAAGCTTGCTAAAAGTCACTCGGGACCAGTGTTTCAGCTCTATCATCTTTATATATTGATTGTGATTCTATTAATTGCTATTGGTGTCTACGCACTAAGATCTATGATTCCACACGAACCTGCTCCGAAACCTGTTCTGGAAGAGCCTTCTAAACCAATCAAAAAAATTGAACCTATTATAGAGACTATCACCAAAGGCGAGGGCTCTATAAAGTTATTATTGAAAATCCAAGAAAGAACATGGTTTCAGGTATTTGGACAAGGATCGAAAAAAATTCTTTTCGAAGGAACTATAGAAAAACCGACTTTGTTTGAGTTGTATGATGAAATTGGTTTTGCTTTAAGTACAGGTAATGCTGGTGGAACTTTTATTGATCAAGGGCAAGGGTTTCAGAGAATTGGTACTAATGGTCAGCAAATGAAATTTTATTTTCCTGAATCTTTGAGACCCAAAGTCGTTGCGCCTATAGTTAAGCCAGCACCAGTAAGAGTTAAACCAATCGTCAAGCGAGTTGCACCCAAACCAATTAAGAAGATTGTACCGGTAGCCCCCGTGGTCAATCAAGATCAATCAGAAACAGCAGAGCAGCATGAACGCAAAAATAGAAAATCTTGGCTCAAAAGATTAACTACTGACGATTAATTATGGATCCATATTTTAGACCAATTCTAATTAGTACTACCGTCACAATGTTATTGTGCACTTTGTTGTTCTTGCCAATTAATGGTATTTTGTTTTTCAATTTTATTTTTGGTGGAATTCTTGCTGTTTATTTATTTAGAAAAGAAAAAAAATCAACTGACGATCTTAAATTGAGTGATGTTTTGATACTAGGAATAGGGACAGGAATTTTAGCAGGATCAATCTTGAGTCTGATGATGACCTTTATTTTGCAAGATATTACTTTTAGAAAAACTTTGGTTGAGATGATCAATAAAAGTAGCAAAATGAAT
>JAJTHA010000189.1 GCA_021299565.1 Candidatus Caenarcanales bacterium | reverse complement strand
ATTTAACTATTCACCTGGACGAACTGGTCAATTCTGTAGCAGAAATCGAAAACTGGCTTGATTTTAGAGAAATAAAGCAAGAAGCTGACGCGATTGGAATAGGGCAATTCATCGATGTTTTGATTCAAAAAAACATCAGTGACTTAAATGAAAATCAATTAAAAAATATCTTTCATAAAAAGCTATTTCAATTATGGGCAGACAAAATAGAACTAGAAAACCCATTATTAAGAAAATTTAGCGGGCAAGAACAAGAGATTAATATCGCAAGGTTTATAGAAAACGATCTCAAAAAAATCAAAGAGAACCAACTAGGTATCTCCAAATCAATTGCATTAAATTGGATCGAATATGCCTCAAACCCTTTCAATAAAGAGCCTTTGCAAGTGCTTAATCATGAAATAAACAAAAAGAAAAAGCATAAACCAATAAGAGTATTAATCAAGGAAATACCAGACTTATTAATGACACTTAAACCTTGTTGGATGATGAGTCCGTTATCCGTAAGTCAATTAATAGAATCTGGGGGCAAAATAGCATTTGATTTAGTTATTTTTGATGAAGCTTCACAAATCAGAACAGAAGATGCTATTTGTGCCATTTATAGGGGTAGTCAACTCATACTGGCAGGAGACTCTAATCAACTGCCTCCGACCAACTTTTTTAATTATATAAACGATGATGATGATTACGAAAATAATAATTTTGAAAGTGTGCTGGATGAATGCAATGTATTTTTGGATAGTCATACTTTAAGCTGGCATTATCGTAGTAGACATGAGGATCTGATTAAATTCTCAAATAAATATATCTATGATAATCAATTAGTTACCTTTCCTTCGCCAATCTCTAAATCAGAGAATCTTGGGTTGCAATTTGAATATATAGAAAAAGGATATTACGAAAAAGGCTCAAGATTCAATCGCAAAGAGGCTCAGAGAGTAGCGGAAGCCATTGTCGAGCATTATTCTAAATATCCTGAATTCTCTTTAGGAGTAATTGCTTTTTCTGAGGCTCAGCAATTCGCGATAGAAAGAGAACTGGCAAAATTAATTCGCAATAATGAAAATATAAATCAATATTTAGACGAAGATAAAAAAGATCATCTATTTGTCAAAAATCTAGAAAATGTTCAAGGCGATGAAAGAGATGTAATTTATTTTAGTATTGGTTACGCCAAAGACAAACAAGGCAATCTATCCCATAACTTTGGTCCTTTAAATCGTGAAGGCGGTCATAGACGACTAAACGTTGCTATTACCAGAGCCAGAAACAAAATCAAAGTCTTTTCTTCAATCTACTCTGGAGAAATAGATTTAAATAGAACAAGTGCTCAAGGAGCAATTCTACTGAAAAAATATCTCGCTTTTGTAGAAAATCCTAGTCTAGACAGCTCTTCAAGCGAACAAATCCAAGACAAACTTAGCGAGGTAGATCATTTATTTATCAATCAAGCAGATAGCTTCTTGATAGAAAAATCCATACAAAAAGCCTTACAGGATAAGGGCTTCGAGACTTGTTTACTTTTGGGGGCTTCATCATTCAAAATAGATGTTGCGGTAAAATCCAAAGACAATCCTGAAATATTTGCACTAGCGATTGAGACAGACGGCATAGATTATTTAAAAGCCAATACTGTCAGAGACAGAGATAGATTGAGACCAAATGTACTTAAATCACTAGGTTGGAAAATCCATCAAGTTTGGGCTAGAGATTGGATTCGCAATCAAGAACAAGAATTAGAGAAGATTCTCCAATCCATAAACGAGAGTATTTAAAGACATAATTTTTTCGCAAGCAAACATTATGCCAGGCATAAAGCTAGATCTATCTATGGTGTCATGCTTGATAGTCAAAGTCTGTCCTTGTCCGCCAAAAAGCACTTCCTGAGAAGCAACAAAGCCCTGTAATCTAAGAGAATGTATCGGAACTCCATAATGCAACTGTCCTCTACTAGGATGCTCAGTATGAGAAGATTGATTGGCAGTTTTGGCATATTTTGCTATTAGTTTAGCTGTTTTAATAGCTGTGCCCGAAGGAGCATCAAGCTTTTGTTCATGATGTTTTTCAATAATTTCATATCTATCCATATATTTAGCCGCTTCTGCTGAAAACTTCATCATCAAAATAGCTCCAATAGAGAAATTTGGCGCGAGTATACAACCTATAGAGTTCTTCTTGCTTAGTTTACTCAATTCTTCAATATCAGCGTCAGTCAAACCGGTAGCCCCAATAACTGGTCTAACACCATTTTTGAGAGCTAATTTAGAATTCACAAAAACACTATCAGGGGTGGTTAATTCAACGAGTATATCAACCGTACCCGATTGTAATTCTGCTTCTAGATTATCCGTAAGTTTAATCCCGATATCTTGAAAAAACATTTTATTTTCATGGCTTACATTGCCCATATTACGCACGACGGCTGCTTGTAATTCAAACTTATCTTTATTTAGTAGAAAAGTTTCAACCGCATTTTTGCCCATTTTGCCAAGGGCACCAACAACAATAACTCTAGCTTTGCTCATTTTCCAAAAGTCCTACAATCACTTCTTTATTTTTAAGTGATAAATCTACATAGTCAAGCTTATCAAATTCAGCGAGTTTGCGAGCAATTGGCTGAAACTTTGCAACAGCATCTTTGTCTTTACTGTCAAAAACACCAGCAAAAATTCTAAATTTTTTGGTGTGGAAAATTAAATTTTGATCTTGGTTGATTTCAATAAGCTTGATAGCATTCTGGCTAGCTTCTAGATTAAGATTAAGAGCTTCCGTATAAGCCTTTAAAACCTTAAGCTTATTGCGATCAAGATCAACACTGCTAATTATATTAATCAAAAATGATTTATCCAAATCTTTGTTAATTTCATAAAGATCTTTTAAAGCCGTTGAAGCCATAGTTAAAGCGATTTGGGGGGAACTAACGATCACATTAGCCTCAATATCTATAATCATCTCTTTGTAAATTGCCCAGGGTGTGAATTCCTCAACATAAATATTATATTTTTTATACGGCAGCAAAACTGCTCTGACTTTTACTTTTTTGATCAGCGGGCGTTTTTCTAAATAGCTGGAAATCTCTTGAGCATTAATTTCTATAAATTTCTTATGGTCATAATTTATTTTAGCTAAAGAGGCAACGAGCTCTTCTTGAGAAACAAGACTAAGTCCATAAATATTTGCATGATCAACTAACTTGCCGATAGGGGCGAAAAGCAATCTGAGCAATAAAACTATTGCAATAATTAAAGCTATAAATACAGCGAGCTTTTTAAGGGCATTTGGATTCATCAGTTATTATAGTAACCCAAGAAACTCATCTCGGCTTTGCCCGTCATAAAAATAGTTTCAGCCACTGTATCCCAGCGAATGACAAGATCTCCACCAGGTAAATGAACTGTAATATCAGAGTCTTTTTGAGAATAATTTTGTACAATCGCAGCAACTACTGTAGCGCAAGCTCCGGTTCCACAAGCTTCTGTGAAGCCGCAACCTCTTTCCCAGACTATCAAATCGATTTCATTAGAATTAATTATTTTGGCAAACTCAACATTTGTTTTTTGAGGGAAATTATTATGGACTTCTATTTGAGGTCCATAATTTTTGACAGAATTTATGTCCTCAAAAAAACCAACTGCATGAGGATTGCCCATTGAAACAAAAGTATAGTCAAAATTAAAATCATCAAGAGACAAAAACTGTTTTGTGATTATTTCTCTAGCCGCTCCCATATTAGCTTTGATCAATTCATCATCAAGTATCTCTACTTGAATATCGCCAGCCAATGTTTCAATTGCAAAAACTGTCTCTTCGTGACTTAAGCCATGTTCATAGATATATTTTGCGGCGCAACGAATTCCATTACCGCACATTTGCGCAATAGAACCGTCTGAATTGTAATATCTCCAAGACCTTACTGCTGTACTAGAGCTTTTGGGGGAGTCGATGATTATTAAGCCATCTGCTCCAATTGCTCTATGTCTATCACAGATTTTTTTGCACAAATCAATCTCATAGTCTTGATTACAATTGTCTGGTAAATGACTTGAGTTGACTATAACAAAATCGTTTCCTAGACCGTGATATTTTTCAAATGGCATCAAATAAGTTGTTGCTTGTTTATGTTTTTCTTCTGCCAGGCTCATTAGTAAACATTTTAAAACAAAATCAGCTATTAAGCTTAGTAAATCAACCTAGTCGCTGCGTGGATTAACTATATTTATGCGACTTAAAAGAAATTTGTTTAAACATTTAACAATTCTGCAAAAACTACTACTACTGATAATTATTCCTTTAAGTTGTGCTGGGATTTTATGCATTTGGTATGTCAATGAAGAGAAAATACAAATAGACGAACTTAGTAAATTAGACAATGCTTATTTATTTAGCGTTCAAGCCGAAAAATTATCATATGCTCTTAGCAAAGAACAATACTACTCTGCTTTGTATCTTGGTCTTCATGGGCAAGACAAAATTAAAGAATTAGAAGAAGCCAGAAAAACTGTTGATGACAATTATATAAAATACCAAAGCCTATTTAAACAACTGGATGAAAATTTGCAAAATGATAACGTCATTAATGCAAATCAAGGGCTAAGCGACTTAATCAAGACACTTCAAGAACAAAGAGAGAAAATCGATAAGCTCGAAATAAATATTTTAGAAGTCATTAATTACTATAGTGAGATAGGAAGTCCTGTTTATGATTTAGCCTGCACTTGGGAAATGTTAAATATAGATTCTTACGTCGATTCTCCTCTCACTGGATATACATCATTTATTGATTTCAAAAGATACTATGAAACAGCCAGCTCACTAGCTATCTATGTCGCTAGCAGCAATGACCCTTCATTGGATATTCTTGAAAAATTAGTAATCGCTCAAGCAAAAGCGGATGTGAATGCCACCTACATAGAATTTTATGCAGGAGACATAAAAAAATCATTATTTGATGACTATCTGGATGTCGAAGCTAATCAATACTTAAATCACATCAAAAATGATCTGAAAGGGCACAGAGAGCCTCATGATTGGCAAGTTATAGATAGTAGTATGCAAAAGACTTTTGCTTACTACCAAGCAACGGGTGATGTTTTCAAGAAAGAACTCTTGAAGCGAGCAGACTTATGCGATAAAAAGCATCATGAGAATTTATTTAAATCGATTCTTCTTATAGCTTTTATTACAATCATTACAAGCATTATCTCAATAATGATTATTAATAATCTGACCAATCCAATTGAACATTTGGTGGAGATTCTCAGCATGGTTACGAAAGGCCAGCTTGATATCAATTCTTCTATAGATGGTTCTGATGAGCTTACTGCAATCTCCAATACTTTAGACAAGACCTTAGAAGCGCTTCGTAATGCTGCTGATGAAGGAGTTAAATCAACTCTCATCATCAATAGTATGGAAACGGGTGTAATGTTGGTGGATAAAGATGGATGCATTAATTATGCGAATAACTCTGCTAAAAAATACGCCGATGAATTATCAAAGTTATCCAAAAAGTTTTCATCAAATAATCTTGTAGGTAGTAATTTTGTAGATATTTTTGAACTTGCCCCAAATTTCACAAATGAATATTTAAGCAACGCAAGAGGACTACCATTAGAAAAAACCGTCGAGCTCGCTCATGAATTTATTTCAACTAGACTATATGCCGTAAATAATATCAAGGGAGAGTTTTCAAGCGTACTAGTCTGTTTTGAATCGGTTACTAAAAAAATTGCTCAAGCAAATAGAGACAGACTGATAAAAGAAACTATCGAAGATAATATTGGTACTCTATCACGCTCATCAAAAGAGTTAGAAGAGTCTGCGTATGAATTAACTACTAGCGTAGAAAGTATCACTAGCTATTCTCAAGAACTAGAGCAAAGATTAACAGGAGTTAGCAGTTTCACTGGCGATATGGTCACCGATATAGACCAAATTGCAGAAGGCACTAGAGATATTATGTCTAGGACTATGGTTTTAGTAGAGAACAACCACATTGTAGAAAAAATTGCTCTGGAATTGAGTAAACGCAGTAAAGAGGTTGAGGATGTAATTAAGTTCGTAAGAGATATTGCAGAAGAAACTAATCTACTGGCTCTTAATGCCACTATCGAAGCGGTGCGTGCTGGTGAAGCGGGCAAAGGTTTTGCGGTTGTTGCTAATGAAGTAAAAGGATTAGCTAAAAAAACTGCAGATGCCACTGAAGATATTCAAAACAAAGTCGCACAGATCAAAGAAGCGACCAATAAGACTGTAGAGTCGATTACCTTCACCAATGAACACATTGATCATATAAATCAAACAATTTCATCAATCACTAGTTCTGTCGATAGACAATCAAGTCTCACTAGGCAAATAGGTTCTGACGTTGGTTCATCAGTCACTAAAATTCAGGATATAAGTAAAAACATTGAAACAATTAATAGTAAGGTCTCAGAAAATCTAAAACAAGCAGAAGAAATTTTCGGGGTGACTGGTCTATTGTCTAATTTACGCTAAGTTCATACTCTGTTTAGCCGCTTTTCGTGTTTTAAACACGAGCGGCTAAAACTCCACCTGTTCTACGTCCGCATTTAGGACCTTCATAAATAGTGCAGTTTGCTTTTGCGAAATTTTCTTTTGCGATACGACTTGAACTATAAGTCGAGATGAAAGCTCCTTGCTTTGCAGTTCTCACGACATCTTTGATAAAATCCTCTTGCCATAATTCTGGGCAGGTTTTTGGACTAAAAGGATCAAAAAATATGGCATCAAAAATCATAGAATCTAGCTCTTTAATTGTCTTACGAGCATCTCCAATAAATAAATTGATTTGATAATTATTTCCTTTGTAATAATCACGAACTGCAATAAACTGTTCCTGCATGCTGTGAAAAGCTAGTGGCATAGAGCAATTGGGGATTTGCAGTATGATCTCTGCATCACTCTCTAGAGCAACAATATCAACGAAAATATCTGGATTAGCTTTAATAGCCTCATCTATGGCAGTAAAACTATTGTAAGCAAGTCCAAAACAAATATCCAAAATTTTGATTTGTTTTTTGTTTATAGCTAAATCTGAGATTTTACAAGCTTGAACATGCTTTTCTAAAGCTTCTCGATAAGCTCCTATATTTGAATGGTAGGATTCTTGAAAATTTTCATTAAAAAAAGTACTGGTACCGTCTTGGGTAACTTGTTTGTAGAAGCTCACTAGGACTATCTTACATTAAGTAGCATTACTCTTCCGCCTACAAGAACCGATTTTGTATCGTGAGTTACTACTTCATTTAAAGTTGCTCTAAAACCATTTAAGTTAGCTGCTGTTTTAAGTACTTGAGCAGGCATAGTTCTGAAATAATTAATGCGGTTAGCCATTCTTGCTTTTTCTTCGCTTGATAGTTTGTATTGTTTTGCTACTGACATTTTCTATCCTTTTTTGCGCGACGAAATATAACCCTTTACGATATTGGGTTTCTAACAAGAATCTATATCTTGGCTAGACTTCTCTTCCCTCTTCCCTTATTTGTCCCTTGTGACTATATAAGGCTTGTGGGTCTTAACTTTTGATATTAATTT
>JAJTHA010000231.1 GCA_021299565.1 Candidatus Caenarcanales bacterium | reverse complement strand
CAGTCTTGCCACTCTACCATTACCGTCATAAAAAGGATGAATCCATGTCAAACGATGATGGGAAGCAGCAACAGCAATAATCTGCCTTAATTTGGAAAGTTTTTTTATATCATATGCTTCCTCAAATCTTGCCATAAAAGAATCGAGATTAATTGCTTTAGGTGGAATATGCCTGCCTACAATCACTTCAGCATCTCTAAATTTGCCTGGGATAATTTTAGTTTTTTCACTGGTATCAATATTCACGACTGTAAACAAATCTTCTGGTAGTAGCTTGTAAAATTCCTCGTGAATTTTTGAAATAAATGCTTTCGAAACAAATTCTTGAATCCCCCAGCAATCATTGTTGTCTATTGCCTCCTGGACATAGATATGTGCTTTTGCTTCTAATTGCAAATTGCGTTTTTCTGGATCTTTGCTGAGATTACCTTCTAAAGCTTTTTCAATATCTCTAGGGTGAGTATTGTGTCCTTCAATTAAATTGCTATAGTAACAATTCATGGATCTTACTAAATCAGCGATGCTGTTTTTTAAGTTTGGATCTAACTTAGAAGCGAGTGCATTTGATTTGGCAACCAAATCGACGCATAGATCCTCCAAGTCAAGATTTGCTTCATCGGGAAGCATTGGCTCCATTAGAGTTATTGGCTCGTAGTCATTAGGGTTGAATTTTTTATTTTTCGTGGCCATTTTGCTAGCAGTATTGCGGATCTTTTTGCGGATTTATAAATATAAAATAACCCTTGCTAGGTCTGTATTTTAATACTCTTATTATACCCAAACTAGCCTTAATTTTGCGGATCTTACTGCGGATATTTATTAAAGACTTCTTTTCGGCGGCAAAAAGATATTAGCTAATAAAAGCCCACTCACAAGAGCGATTGCAATCATAAACATATCAAAAGTCGCACTAATACCAGCCAGAGTATCTTTGTGAACAAGAGAGGCAATTCCTCTAAATCCAATACTTCCAGGTACCAATAAAATTAAACCAGGCATTGAAATTAAAGCTGCGGGATGCTTTCTGAATCTTGCATAAAAATTTGCAAATAATCCAACTGCTAGTCCACCAATAAAAGCTCCCAAGTCTGAACCATAAATCATAGACGCTGATTGAGTTGTAAAAAAAGCGACTATTCCAGCAGCAAGCACCCAAGGATACTGCAGCAATTTTGCTCTAAACAAAATCGTAAACGCAAAAGCAGCAGCAATTAAAGCAGGCCAGGTGAAATCCAACAAAAATGGACTATGAGACTTTTCAAAGAACTTCAAACCATGAACCGAACTAGCGACTATACTGGTTCCAATTGCAACACCAAAACCTAATTTAAAAAAAGTCAATATTGCCTGCATCAATCTTGCAGTGCCAGCAGCAAGATTATTAGTGGCAAGTTCAGTCATAGAGATAGTTAGAGTCAGACCAGGAATTAACACGATTAAACTAGCAATAGTGACGAGCTGAATAGAAAAATCACCTGAATAACTGAAGAGAAGCGCAGTTGCCAAAGAGACGAATAATGCAGCAATAAACTCAAAGCTTTTACTTAAGGCATTATTAAAAGTAAGCTCGTTGATAATACCAACTATAACTCCACAACCTATAGACAAATAAAACTCTTTGAAACCACCCTTGAAAAAAATTGCCGCTGCACCTGCAACTATCGCATAAGCAAGTACTTCCAAAATCGCAGGGTAGAGGCGTTTTGACTGGCTGAGATCATGCAGATGCTTCAAAGCCTCTTCAGGACTCAGCTTATCGGCTAGTACCGAATCACCAATACGATCGATGCGCATGAGTTTTTGTAAATCAATAATACCTGGACTCACACGAGTCATTGAGTTTTTTTTACCCTCGTCCGTATCAAAACTAGCGATAATCACCGTAGGGGTTGCAAAGAATTGTCCTTGTAAATCTAACTTGTTACTAAGTTTGACTAAAGCCTCTTCAAGATTCTGCGCAGAAACGCCATTCACATGAAGAGCTTTTCCGATCTCCATGATAAATTCAACTTTGCGATCAATTGCGCTTTGCTTCACAATTTAATTGTATAGCAGTTCATAAAAGATGCAATGCCTTAATGTCATTGCGAGATTTGCGCAGCAAATCGTGGCAATCCCATTCGGGATCAATCTATGAGATTGCTTCGCTTCGCTCGCAATGACAGAACGATCATTTCAACAAAACTTTCTTGATATGCATCTCCGAGATATCATTCACAAAAAGTACTTCATCGTCAACAAGATTGATTATGTAAGGATTATCAAGAGGCTCGCTTAAAGCAAGTGTCGATATCTCTTGAGTTTTTAAATTTATTTTTCTGATCAAATTATTTCCAGTATCTGCGATATAAAGATGTCCTTCATTATCAAAAACCAAATCACTAGGATTACTTAAAACTCCCTCTTTGAGAGGTCCATCATGATAACCAGGATTAACGTTGCCTGTTAAAGTAGAAACCAAACCTTCTTCAAGATCAATTTTTCTAATTAAATTATTAGCTTTGTCAACCACATACAGATTATCAAATTTATCTACAGCAATACCTTCTGGATAATAAAAATGCGCTTCATTTAATTTGCCATCAAAATGTCCTGATCTTCCATCACCAGTAACAGTAGTCACCAAGCCTTCTTGATCAATTTTTCTAACAGAATGATTACGCTGATCAACAACGTATAAATTGTTTTTGGAATCAACTGCAATTCCTGTTGGACTATTAAATTGTGCTTTAGCTGCCAAGCCATCAACAAAACCAGCTTGCTTAGAACCAGCAAAGGTTACAACTTGACCTTCTTTTGATATCTTCCTGATGCAATTATTGCCAGTATCTGTAACAAAAATATTTCCATAGCTATCCTTGGCTATTCCATGTGGGTATCTAAATTTGGCTTCTTTGCCGATACCATCTGCGTATGCCAAAATTCCAGCACCAACAAAATCAGATATTTCACCTAAATTATTGACTTTATAAATTTTGCCAATCTTCTTATCAATCAATAAGATCTCTCCTGAATCTTTCGTCACTGCTTTACCCAAGTTGCTATCAATAAAAATGTTTGTATTTTTGAAACTCTTGTCATTATTTGCAAAAACACCAAGCCCTGATGTGCAAATCAAAAGCAACAATAGAATGATTTTTCCAATAAGATCTTTGCTCACATCTAATGCATCGGTCAAATGGTGTAGAACTAAAGCCAGAACTACAAAAGATAAATTAACTAAGCTTAATACAAAGCTTAATTATTCTATCTTGACTTATCCACCTTAATCTTTCTATAATTATCTTCACTAAACAGAATAATAAAAATAATCAATCTCGAGGGGTTCTTATGTCGGTGTTCGTTCAAACATTTTGGATTTTTCTCTCTGTGCTGCTCGCAAGCATTACCGCTTGTTATCTGCATGAAAGAAAAAACAAAACTATCAAACTCAAAAACAAAATTCGCGACTTAGTTGCTCTCAATCGTGAATTAAAGGAACACATTATAAAAGTTCAGAATTCAATTGAATCTACGGTGATATCAAGAACTCAAGAAATCAATTTTGAAAAAATTAACGCTCTTAAATTAATGAAAGAAAGCATAGGCACAAAAAAATATCTAGAAGAAAAAGAAGGGCACCTGAAAGAAAATCTAGATAAAGTTTTCTCTGCACTCGAAGCATCTGAAATCGGAATTTGGACTTGGGATATTAACAAAGACCAAATCAACTGGGATAGTTACGCTCATAAAATATTTGGACTCAAACCAAATACCTTTCAAGGCAGGTATTGTGATTTTCTTATGCTTGTTGCAAAAGAAGATCGCAATCGTATCATTCAAGAAGTCAGAGATCTAGTTGAAACCAATGAGGACAATCTTGACACTTACTGCAAAATCATCAAATGTGACGGGATCGAAATTGCTATCAGCCTCAAAGCAAAACTTTATATCAGCGACGGCACAGGAGCCAAATTCATCACAGGTACCTTGTCCGATGCCAAAAGAGATAGCGATTTCACCGATAGTCTTAGACAATTTTTTTCATTGAGTGTTGATTTGTTTTGTGTAGCAAATACTGATGGCTACTTTATTGAGCTCAGTAATTTATGGTCAGATATTTTGGGATATTCTACAGAAGAGTTAATGCAAAATCCTTTCATGCATTTTGTTCATCCAAAAGATCGTAAAACAACTGAAAACGAATTTCTACTTTTAAAAACCCGTAAGCATCGAACTATTAATTTCACGAACCGCTATCGCTGCAGTGACGGGACATACAAAACCCTTTTATGGAACGCTGTTGGCGTACCCAGAGAGAAAAAAGTTTTGGCGATTGCAAGAGACGTTACGGCACTTGATCTTGAGAGTAAATTACTCAGCTCTGAACTTATACATTAAAAGCTATTGGCTTACCGGTATTTCTATCCACGCAAACAACGACAACATTTGCGTCTAGGATCAAGTCTTGATCCCTGAAAATCTTTTGCACAAAAGTATATCTGAGTTTGGAGGTTTTTTCCAAGCTGGTCTGCACTATAAATTTATCTTTGGGCTTCAATGATTTTAGATATTTATAATTTGCCTCAAATACAACTAGATCT
>JAJTHA010000045.1 GCA_021299565.1 Candidatus Caenarcanales bacterium | reverse complement strand
GTTGCTTTGAATATCATCAAAAATTCTCCTTTTAAACAAAAAAAGAAAATTTCTAGCCTTGCTGGAGTTCGAAGATTCGCCGCTTTTAATGAGGATTTCCTGGAAGAATTAATATTAACTAGTTAGAATGCGGGAGCCCTGGGTAAGTTATACTTGCTATGTTTAATTATAAGAATTTTTATTTATCTCACAAAGTTGCTTTGGTCTTTGTGGTTCAAGCTGTTTTCTTAGTCGGACTTTTTGTATTTAACGCAAAAATATTTGGCGACTATACACAAGGTCTCAAGCAGGTTTCAGAGGTGAATACTCCAAAAACGGCACTTGCTTTAGAGGCAGCAGCAGCGGTTCCCCAAGTGCAGCAGTGGTTACATGATGTTACTACTACCTATAATAGAGATGGTTTTGAGGAGTCTGAGACTTGGGCAAATAAATTCAGAGAATCGATTAAACAATTAAGAGAGCTTGAAGTTAAAACTAGCAATGATCCAGAAATTTTGAAAAAGATTGATGCAACTGCAAAGACTTTTGAAGACTTTAATGCAATGGGTATTGAAATGACTGAAACCTATTTATCCAAAGGCATTGCTGCTGGTAACGTGATGATGGAGCAGTTTGATATTTTCGCGGATACTATGGTCGCTGATATGAATGCCGTCAAGCAACACTATTTGGATGAGCAACAAAGACTAACAGTAGGCACCATGGAAAATGGTTCAAAACTTGCTTTATTGAGTAATATTTTAGGAGCATTATTGCTGTTAATTTGTGGATTGATCATTTTTGTTTTGGTAAGATCTATTGCAAAAGATGTTATTGAACAAGTTAAATCTGTAGTCTCGAGCTTTGAGTCAGTTGAGAATAGTGATCTGACGGTTAGAGTAGAAGAGCGTGGAACTGCAGAAATTGTTTCACTCTGTAAATCATTTAATAAAACTGTTGAAAGATTAGAAGAAGTCAAGAATCAAGAAGAGGCTAATAATAAAGTTGTTAAAAAATTAGCTGATGATGGAGTTAGATTCAAGCAAATGATAGACAATATGCCTGTTGGTATAGTTCTAGCTGATCTTAGTGGTTGTTTTGTGAGTGCTAACGATACTTGCGTTAATATTATTTCCAAATATAGAAATATTTTCTCTGTATCTCCTGCTAAAGAAGATATTCTAAATAGATCTTATGATATGTTCGGATTAAATAATCAAGAATATATTAGAAAATTTTCTACTGCTGCTAATTTGCCATTCAGAACTAATTTTAGATTAGGTTCTGAGTATATAGAGCTTTCTGCGATTGCCTTATATGATAGCGAAGGAGTTTATGTTGGTCCAATGATTAGTTGGGATGTTGCAACAGAAAAAATTCGTCGTGAAACCGCTGTTGAGGAGAATAAGCGTAGACTAGAAAGTACAGTACTGTCTTTGACTCAAAATACAAGTATGTCTACTTCTGACTTGAATAATTCTATTTCTCAAGTAGCAGCTGCAACAGAAGAGATGATAGCGAGTATTCAAGAGATCACCAATAGCACTCATAAAGCGGCTGAGATATTTACAAGTAGTGTAAATAATTCAGAAAAAGTTGAAAGAATTATCGGAGACTTATTACATAGAAGTGAAGAGATTGGTGAGATCTTACAAGTAGTTAATTCGATTGCTAATCAAACAAATCTTCTTGCTCTTAACGCCACTATTGAAGCGGCTAGAGCGGGTGAGGCTGGAAAAGGTTTTGCGGTAGTTGCTAATGAAGTTAAAGAGCTTGCTAATCAAACAACTCTTGCGACTCAGGATATCAGAGATAAAGTCAATGCGATCCAATCCCAAACAGAGAATGTAAAAGATTCTATAACAGTTACTTTGGATCAAATTAGAAGTGTTAGCCAGATTGTAAATCTTGTGGCTAGTTCTATGCATCAACAAAACTCTGCTGTAAGCCAGATTGGAGAGAGCATGAACATTTCTAAATCGAAGCTTTATGATGTTTCTAGAAGTATCAATGAAATTGAAGAATCTGTGAAATCGAATATAGCTATGATGTAGCAAAATCGACATGGGCATGTCGATTTTGCGCTTTCAACGAAGACTAGTTAATTTGATTCAAAAAAATATTATGACTAAAGTCATGTTTTTGCGCTCTATGGTGTTAAATTCGTCATCCTGAGGGAGCGAAGCGACCGTCAGGATCCACGATGCCCTAATGCTATAATCATTATTTATGGCAAAAACAGTATTAGTATTTCCAGGACAAGGCTCACAGCAATTAGGCATGGGCAAAGAATTTTATGAAGCTAACAATGAAGCAAAAGCAATATTTGATTTAGCAGATAAATTATTCTCCGAATATCATCCAAATGAAGAACAAAAATTATCAGACCTAATTTTTAATGGTCCAGAAGATAAACTCAATAATACTAAATATACGCAAGTAGCTATTTTGACACTTTCTATGGCTTTATTTAATGGACTAAGAAACCAAATAAATATTACTGCGTTCGCAGGTCATAGTCTAGGTGAATTTAGTGCTTTATACGCTGCAGGTGTTTTAAATGAAGAAGCTGTTTTAAAGCTTGTGATTAAAAGAGCCGATCTAATGTCTCAAGCAAAGAAAGGTGCGATGAGTGCCGTTATAGGTTTAAGTGCTGAGCAGATTGAACAACTATGCTCTAGTGTAGAAGGTGCATGGATAGCTAATTACAATAGTCCAGATCAAATTGTTTGCACTGGAACTATAGAAGGTATGCAAAATCTGGCTGAGAAAATCACTGCTTTTGCCTCAGCAAATTCTTTAAGAGCAAGGGTAATTCCTCTTGCTGTAAGTGGTGCGTTTCATTCTCAATTAATGCAAGAAGCTTCTACTCAATTTGCCGCAGTACTAGATGCAACAGAATTCAAAAATGCAAGTTTCCCTGTGATACAAAACATTGATGCTAAAGGCAGTATTGAAGCAAAAGAGCTTAAAGAAAAACTCAAACTGCAAATGACTGGAAGTGTTAGATGGACTCACACCGTTCAAGAGATATTTAGTATGAAAGCCGAACAAATATTGGAAATCGGTCCAGGAAAGGTTTTGGCAGGGCTAATCAAAAAACAAGATAAAGCTGCGAATATCATTAATATTGATAATCAAGCAACTTTCGTTGCTTTTGGTCCGATGAAAGAGAACGCACAAGTTTAGATGGCTTACAATCTTGAATTCAATTGGTATCCAGGGCATATCGCAAAAGCCGAAAGACAATTGCGAGAAAAAATCAGTCAAGTGGATTTGATTATTGAATTACGAGATTCGCGTATTCCTCTATCTAGCGCTCATGCTGATTTGCTTGAATGGGCTAAACAAAAACCAGTGATTACTGTTTTCACCAAAGCTGATCTCGCTGATCCTAATAAAATGCCTAAAGGGATAGTGATTAATTCCAAAGATAAATCTGGTTTCAAGAATTTATTTATCGAAATAGAAAAACTAGCAAAACCAATTTTAGAAAAATATCAATCTAAGGGCGTGGTGAATAGAGCGACTAAATTGATGATAGTTGGTTATCCAAATATCGGAAAATCATCTTTGATAAATGCAATTGCCGGCAATAAAAAAGCCAAAGTCGAAGATAGACCAGGTGTGACCAGATCGCAGCAATGGATAGATCTCAAATCCAAATTTCCCTTAAAGCTTTTGGATACTCCAGGAATTATTCCAAGTAAATTGTATTCAACAGAGCAGGCTCTTAAACTTGCGATGTCTAATGCAATCCCTGAGGCTGCTTATGACGTAACTAGTGTTGCTAGAGCTGCTATTGATTTGATTGAAAGTCTTTACCCAGGAGCGATTCAGGCTTATTACAGATCCCCAAAATCCGAGCTGGAAGCAATTGCGCTTAGTCGCAATTGGCTATTAGAAGGGCAGCCTGATTTGCATAAAGCAGCAGTAAAATTTATAGAGGATTTCAGGGATGCTAAAATTGGCAAGATATCGTTAGATTAAAAAGCATATGGAAAACTTAACTCTTCTCGGTGAATCAATAACCCAATATCCAAGCAGTCCTGCTGAAGCCAAGCTTGAATGCATAGACAATAATTGGACTAAAAATGATTATATTATTGAGCTTGATTGTCATGAGTTTACTTGCCTTTGCCCGAAAACATCTCAGCCTGATTTTGCAGAAATAAAAATTATATATATCCCTGATAAATTACTCATTGAGTCAAAAGCACTCAAATTGTATTTGTTTAGCTACAGAAACACAGGTATTTTTCATGAGTTTGTCATTAATCAAATAGCAAATCATTTGCAAGATGTTCTAAAAGCTAAATATATTCAAGTTCAAGGGATTTTTAGTCCTAGAGGTGGAATAGCTATTTATCCTAAAGTTCAGTTAGGTGATTTGGAGCTGTTTAGAAAACTAAGTTAATTATGAATTTCAGTCAGGATAAAGCATTGGTGGTTTTTTCTGGTGGGCAGGATAGTACTACTTGTTTGCATTGGGCTATTAATAAATGGGGAAGAGAAAATGTTAGAACTATTACTTTTGACTATGGGCAGAAGCATAGAGTTGAGTTGCAGTCAGCAAGAGAGATTTGTGACAAAGCTAAAATTATTTTTGATTTGATTTATATACCAGATGTTTTGAGATCTTCTAGTCCACTAGTTGATATCAGTGAAAAATTAGATCAGTTTAGCAATTTGACTCAAGTAAAACCCGGTCTTCAAAACACTTTTGTGCCTGGTAGAAATATTTTATTTTTAAGTATCGCTGGAAATCTAGCAAGTCATTTTGGGATTGCAAATATTGTAACTGGTGTTTGTCAGGAGGATTTTGGTGGCTATTATGATTGTAGGCAAAGTTTTATTGATTCGATGCAAGCTACTCTTGGAGAGGGAATTGCGGGTGATAAATCTATTTTTAAGATTCACACACCGCTTATGGATTTAAGTAAAAAAGAAACCGTTATGCTTGCTAAAAGCTTAGGGGATGAATGTCTTGAAGCTTTGGCCTTGTCTCACACTTGTTACGCGGGTTTAAGACCCCCATGCGGCAAATGTCACGCTTGTTTGATAAGGGCAAGAGGCTTTGAGGAAGCTGGATTTGATGATCCTCTGGTCAAAAATTATAATGCGCTATAATGTTTAATTCTTAATGACATTAGTTCTCAATACCAGCTGTAATAATCAAGTTCAAATTTACGAAAGTATCCAAGGAGAGGGTATGGATTCTGGTCTGCCTGCTTTTTTTGTACGTTTGCAGGGTTGTAATGTACATTGTTTTTTTTGTGATGAAAAAGACACCTGGATTCTTAGAGACAACAATTCTGTTGAACTTGAAGCTCCTCAAATTTTAGATACGCTAGAGAAATTGAATCCTGAATTAAAGAGAGTGATTATTACCGGTGGTGAACCGACAGAACAAAATATTTCACCACTAATAAGATTGCTTTTGGCTAATGATTTTCAGGTTTCTGTTGAGACTGCAGCAACTGGAAATTACGTAGATGAACTGCTTGCTGATTATGGCGGCAGATTTAGTATAACTTTTAGTCCAAAAGATTTATATTCCAAAAATTCATATACTGCTGATAAAAGAATCTGGGCTAAATGCAGTGAGATCAAGTTTGTTGTCGCTAGCCCTGAAGCGAGTAATTATCTATTAAATACTATTATTCCCAATTTGGCACAATCTAACAACCAATGCCCGATTTTCCTTGTACCTGATTGGTATAATCTTGAGCCAAACAAAAAATTGGTGATTGAACTTTTGAAGAAATACCCTAATCGCTTTAGGATGGGTTTCCAGCTACACAAAATAGTGGATATGCCATAGGCTCCTAGAACTTATTTTTATCGATTAAAAGATGGAGTATTTGCTTGCTAAATACCCTATTGCACTTATGGAGCATTAATTTTGCACGGGTTTGATGAATAGGTAGTCAAATACAAAAGCAAACGAAATGCGAAAAATCGCAATCCTAATATTGATAATGCTACAGCTAAGAGCTGTGGAAGCCGTCACCACTAGTGGTGCTGGCTTTGACTATGTTCATCCAAATAAAAATTTGGGTGTGGGAATTTTAAATCCTCAATATAAATTAACTGTCAATGGAACTACCTTCACGAAAGGGTTTCGTATGCAGACCGGTGCAACTAATGGCTATGTGCTTACTAGTAATGGTAGTGGCGCTGCTGCCTGGAGATCTTTGAGTTCTTTGGGCGCTAATAACGCTGCTGGTTCTAATACTTGGTTCCAATTCAATGATAATGGGATTTTTGGAGGGAATGGTGCTCTATCATTGCTGACGGCAAGCAAAACTTTGGTTGTGGCCGCAGATGCACCACTGGATATTAATTCAACTAATGTTTCTATCGCTGATACTAATATTTCTTTAGATGGTGCGTCAACAACTTTCACGCAGACAACAGGAGCAATTACTATGCAGCCAGCTTCTGGTTCTAATTTGAATGTGACACTAGCAACTACTGGAGATTTTGTCGTTAACACTAATCAATTGTATGTCGATACCTCAGCAACTAATGTTGGTATTGGTACATCTACTCCAGCGGAGAAATTACAAGTAGCAGGTACAGTGCAGTCGACAGGTCTCAAGATGACTACAGGCGCTGCTAATAATTATATTCTCACTTCTGATGCTCTTGGTTTATCAACTTGGACTAATCCAAATTCAATTATTATCGGCACTTCGCTTAATTCTAATAATTTGGATACTTTGGATTCAACACAATTTTTACGATCAGATACTAGTGATCAATTTACTAGTGGAACTTTAACCACTTTGAATGGAACTACTTTGAAGGTGAACGGAGACTTCTCGCTTAGAGAAAAATCCGCCCCAACTGCGTCATCTGGTTTTGGGAAATTATTTGTTAACGCGGCAAGCTCAAATTTATTTTTCCTAGACGATAGTGGCGCTAGTTATGATTTATTGTCAGCTTTGTCAGGTTCGGCTCCAGCAGCTGGTTCTAATACTCAATTCCAGTTTAATGATGCTGGTATCTTAGGTGGTAATGGGGCTTTGACATTCACCAAAGCATCTAAGACATTAACTGTTGATGCAACAGCACCATTGGATATTAATTCAACAGCGCTTTCTATTGCAGATAGCAATATAGTTTTTGATGGTGCTTCAACTACTTTTGCACAAAGCAATAGTGGCTTTGCTTTTGATTTAAATGGTAGTGGTGATTTTGTGGTAGAAGATAGTCGACTTATTGCGGATAGTAATGGTAATGTCGGTATCAACACCAATAACCCTCAAGCACGCTTGGATATTAGAGATGGAGGCGGAGCTAATGAAAGAGGCTTACAGTTAACTCAATCGAGTAATGATATTTCATCGGCGATATTTAGTATGAAAAAATCTCGCGGGACACCAGGAGCTCCATCAATAGTATCCAATGGAGATACTATTTCGTATTTGAATTTCAGACCATTTAATGGTGATGGTTTTATGTGGACTGCTGGTCTGGGAGCTAGAGTGAGAGGAACAGTAACAGGCACTTCTATCCCTACAGATTTATTCTTCTCCACATCAGGTGGTGGTGATGATTATAATCCGTTCTTTAGTAACACAGTAAGAATGCTTATTGATTCGACTGGAAATATTGGTGTAGGAACAACGATACCAAATGAAAAACTTACTATCAATGGTTCTGCTCCTATAGTCTCAATAAGAGAAGGATCATCTCCAGCTTCTACGGCTAATTTCGGAAAACTTTTTGTATCATCGATAAATTCACAATTGTATTTTAGGGATGATGCTGGAGTTAATTACAATTTGACTAATGGTTCAAACCCTACAGTACCAGGCGGTTTAAATACTTATTTCCAATACAATAACGGTGGTAGTTTTGGTGGTAGTGATGCTTTAAGCTTTGTCAAAGGCACTAAAACACTT
>JAJTHA010000027.1 GCA_021299565.1 Candidatus Caenarcanales bacterium | reverse complement strand
ATCTTCAATTTTTTGATTTTGTTATTAATTAGTGTGATTTTTCTGATCCCACTTTTGGCTGTTGTTTCTACTAGCTTTAAAAGTTCTAATGAGATTTACCAAGAAGCATTCTCGTTTTTACCTCGAAGATTTTCTTTTGAAAATTATTTGACAGCGCTCAATAAAATAGATTTTTCAAATTGTTTATTCAATACTTTGTATATAGCTGTTTTCAATATAGTAGGTGTGGTTTTGGCGAGTAGTCTTGCTGCTTATGCTTTTGCAGCACTTGAATGGAAATACAGAGATCTTTTGTTTATGATCACGCTGGCTACAATCATGCTCCCTGACATGGTTTTGACTATCCCGCAATTTATGTTGTTTAAATCCTTAGGCTGGTATGGTAGTTTTTTGCCACTGATCGTTCCATATTTTTGTGGTCTGCCATTTTATATTTTTCTGTTGAGACAGTTTTTTATTAGTGTGCCAAAAGAACTGGCTGATAGTGCGCGTTTGGATGGTGCTAGTGAATTTACTATTTGGAAAGATATTTATATGCCGCTTTCTAAACCAGCTTTGATGGTTGTTGGGCTTTTACAGTTTTTAATTAGTTGGAATGATCTTTTGAAGCCAAGTATATTTATTATTGATGAAAAACGCTACACACTTTCTCTCGCTTTGCAGCAATTTCAATCTAGATTGGGAGGGGCTAGCTGGGGCGAATTGATGGCGATTGTTGTGATCATGATTTTGCCTGTTGTGATTTTATTTTTGTTCACTCAAAAGTATTTTGTTAGAGGCGTTATGGTTAGCGGGCTTAAAGAGAGCTAAAAAAAGCAGTTTTATGTTTTCAGCTTAGATTCTAATATACTTTTTATCTCTGCGAAAAAATCTTCAAGCGGAATCGCTTCTATATTATTTTCAAAATAAAGTTTTTTCTTTCCACCATATACCAAAATCCCTTTAGCTTCTGGATAGTCTGAGAGAAATAGCTTGAGGCTTTTGAGGTCATTGGAACCAATATTGCTAGACCTTTTTACCTCAATAGCCCAGAAGCCGCTTGGACCATATAGAATAAAATCCACTTCTTGGTCATTAATTGTTCTCCAGTATTGGATCTGATAATCTAATTCATAATAGCTATTCAATGCAATTAATTCTTGCAAGACCAAAGTTTCAATAGCATGCCCTTCTATTTCTGGACCTGAATCTAAAATCCCTTTTGGTCTGATAGTTTGATAGACACCAACATCAAAAAAATAAAACTTTGAATGACTAATGAGCTTGCGTTTTGCTTTTTTGTTAAAGACATTTAGACGATAGGCAATCAGCATATCTTCCAAAAGATCGAAATAATTGGAAACCGTTCTAGCATTGATTCCTATATCTCTTGCTACACTTGATATATTTAGTACCGAAGCTTGAGAGAAGCTAGCTGCTTCCAGGAATCTACTGAAAGCTTCTAAATTACGGCTCAATCCCTCTTGCATCACTTCTTCATATAAATAAGTTTTAGTGTAAGAGCTTAGATATTTTTTTGCGTTTGTGATTTTTGAATCGTATATTTTGGGGAGCATCCCGAAGCTTAATGCGGTTCTGAGATCAAAGTCTTTGCCTAGTTCTTGACTTGTCAAAGGGTACATATGATATGTGTGCGCCCTTCCAGCCAGTAAATTCACTCCTAGTTTCCTGAGTGTGCGAGCGCTTGAACTTGTGAGGATGAATTTATAGTTTTTTTCTTCTATTAGTTTATGCACAAGATCAAGTAAGCTAGGAGCTTTTTGAATTTCATCTATTACAATCCAACCTTTGAATCCTGGCGCTATTGATTGCACAAGTTTGCTTGGATGGCTTATGAATTCGATTCTCGTTTCTGGATCAAGTAAATTAAAAAAAATACTTTCTTTGGGTAATTGATGCATCAGCCAGTAGCTTTTTCCACTACCCCTTGGCCCGAACAAAAAGAAGCTTTGTTCTTTTTTAAGAGGATTTTCTAAAAATCGTTGGTACATATAATTATTTATACCACAAATTGGAAATGCTAATTCTGAATATATGCTATTTTTGGAATTAGCATTTCGGAAATATCAAAAAAAATCCCCCACTTTAGTGGGGGATTTTTCTTGATTAGATTGTTACAACTGTCTGCGGCGCTTGTTGATTTTGCGGTGGATGAATTTCAATATTTTCGTTTTTTATTTTTTTCTTGTCTGCCTTCTTTAACTTCCATTCTTTATTGATGCGACTTTCAGAACTTGTTGAAGTACTAGTGTCATCGTCAGATTTTTGTTTCATGCCTTTGCCAGATGCTCTATTGTTTTTACCTTTGACTTTTTGAATAGTAAGGTCACCTTGAACATTTATACTCTTGTCAATGTTTGTGCTTCTATCTATTGTGCGATTGTCACTATTGTCAGTATTAAAACTGTTGTCGTAACGTTTATCGTGTCTGTCTGATTTGCTAGTTTGGTTATGACTTCCACGTGACTGATCGCGACTATCATTGACATGCTTGCTAGCATCTGAACTGAAACGATCACTAGAATTATTACTTCTGCTAGTTTCAGTGTTGTTGCTGCCTGTGGTGTTAGTATTGTTTTGACTATCACGTGTTTGATCATGCCTATCAACTTTTGTTGATGATTGTGTGGTGTTTGTATTAGTGCTTACTGGCACTGGTTTTACGTCGTTCATTGTTCCTCTCTCTCCTTTTGTTGTATTGCTTGGTGCAAAATTTGTTGTTGTTTGATTGCTATATGCAACTGGTGCTGCTGCTTGATTGCAGTAACGCACTACAGGTGCAGCTCTATAACAAACTCTTTGTGCTTGGCACGTTTGTCTTCCACATACGCGTGCAAGCATGTTCCTGATTGGTCTTCCCATGATCTCCTCTCTCCTTATATTTAGTTTTAATAACTCAACCCAATCTCCCAAGATTGTGCTTTTGGCTTATGATAATAAAAAGTATTACTTTCGAAATATTTGATAGACGTATTCAAAATTTTAGAATTGAAAAAAACTAGAGCTAAAAAGCAAACCGCGCCTGAGTGTATCTCTAGAGGCGCGGTTTTAGTGTTCGATTCGGGGGGGGGACTTCCTTGAATGATGCCTATATAAAGTATTACTAGATTAAGAATTGACACTCTAAATACTGGGCAAGGATTAAAAAGCTTTAATAAATAGCAGTAGATAAGTGCTTATCCATTAAGCTTTTTTAATAAACTTGTCACGAAATCGTTCAGAGCAAGGCTTGCGAGTCCGAGCTACCCGGAGTTTACAGGTCGTAAATGAGGATAGCGAGGATGAGCGTAACGCAGCTATGGGCGATTTCGTGACAAGTTTACTCCACCCTGATACGCATTTGGTCAAAGGCGACGGGATCCCCGAAGAGCATATTGAATCCAAGATTAACTTGGTTTAATATTGTGTCGTAGCTAAGTCTAACCTTGAAATCTTGAGGACCTACTTCTGTTCTAACTTCATTTCTCACTACTCTAGATCTATCTACGTTATAGGTCATGCTGGTCCCAATAGAAAACCATTGATTGACTTTGTAATCACCATCAAAGACAAAAGATTGATTACCATCAAAAAACTGGTCATAAAGAAACGGAGATTCACCAGCAATAGCTGCAAATAAATAGTCGACTTCAAAAGAAAAATTATCCACTCGCGCTTCTAAAGCTGGACCAAAGCGAGCGATACTCATGAAATCACCAGTATCATAAAATCTCAAAGCCCCTTGACCACGACCTCTTAGACTAGCGTTATAAAGTTCATTGCCGTATCTTGCGACTGGTTCTGTATAAAACGATGTTTGAACTTCAGTTTTGAACCCGGAATGTTCTTCACGAGGTTTGCCTTCTTCTCTTTCAAACGATAAATCTTCTCTTCTCTGAGCGCTAAATAGTTCAATGTTGTCTTTTGCCCAATCCCCTGAAAACCTCACTCTCATGCCCTTTTCATCTATGAATGGGAAAAATAATCTAAAATCACTAGCAAGTTCATAAAGCTGGCCTACTTGTGATGAACCAAAAACGTTATCAGTCTGAAATTGGTTGACTAAAACATTAGCTTGAAGTTTTTTGCCGATGATTTCCTGGTGAGCGCTGCCAATAACTCGATTGTAAAGACTTCCGTATCCAATCATTAAAGCTGTTGTATCTCCTGGAGTATTGAAGCTTGCGATTCCACCACCTCCAAAAGCCGGACCATTACCGAGTTGTATGATTGGAACAAAAGAAAATATTCCCGGTTTGGTCTCATGATAAAAACGCGGACCTAAGGCAAAGCCACCGATTCTTTCTCTGTTTCCAATAACTGGTCCTTTAAATCTTGTGTCAGCTCCGTCTCCAACAGACGTCGTAATATGTACTGGACATGGGATTGAGAAGTGCTCGCCAACTTTTATGCGTGCACCTTTGATTCTTAGGTTATTGGTTTTGCGGGTATTATCAACAAAAATTTCTTTAGCTTTATAGTTGAAATGTGATTTGTCGGATAGATCATTCCAGTCAATAGATCTTGTTCTGTTGTACCTAATAATGTCTTTTGAATAGTGGGTTCTAGCGTCTGCTGCATATGAGTAGATTGCGATTGGTTGATCTAAAGAGATGACCCCATTCTTTAAAACAAGATCATTGTTTTTCTTTTTATTGGCTTTATCTGATTTATCGTAATAAGTCGAATCAACTACTCTAGCTTTGATTTTGATCCCAGGAATAAAAATTCTAGGTTCATCGAGTTGATATTTGCCGCTATCAATTTTGAACGAAGCATAACTGCCATATGTCTGATTAGCTCCTTGAACGATTTTCACATTACCAAAGGCTTCTAGAAGTTCTGTATTGTTGTCGTAAGTAATTTTATCGGCAAATAGTGTTGCGTTTTTTTCAGTCAAAATTGCTTCGGCTTGACCTTGTGCCAGATAGAAACTAGTCTCTTGGTTATAGCTGATTTCATCAGCGACTATATCTACAGCTGCTTGTTGAGGTAGAGTCTCTTTAGTCTTTTGCTCGATAGAATTTTTATCAATAGCCTGAAATAATTTATCAGAGTTTTCTGCCCTGAGGCTTTGCGGCAAGACAGCCAAGGCGAGAAGACTTGCTAACAATAAGGATTTATATTTGGGCTTTTGCCTATTCAAAACAAGACTATTATGTCATAGGGTCGCTATACTGTATATAAGTGTTAGTTCGTAAACTACAACTAATTGGTTTTAGAAACTATATCGAGGCAGCTATATCTTTTGATGCCTCGAAAACTATTATTATTGGTAACAATGCTCAGGGTAAAACCAATCTGCTTGAAGCAATTCAGGTCTTAACTAGCTATAAATCTAGAAGAGCTACAAAGGATATTGAGCTGATCAATTTTGAATTGAATGAAGCTGTTTTACGTGCAGAAATTTCAAAAGAGACCGATCTTAGTTTTAATCAAATCTCAATGTTAATTAGACCATCTGGTAGAAGAACATTGAAAGTTAATGATGTAAATAAAAAAGCAAAAGAATTAAGCTTGGATTTTGCATCAGTTTCTTTTATGGTTGATGATTTAGAGATTATCAATGGTAGCCCGAGTGGTAGAAGAAATTTTTTGGATAATTTATTGGCGAAATTGTTTTATAGCTATGCCGATGATCTCGATGCTTTTGAGGATATCTTATTGCAAAGAAATTCATATTTGAAATCCTTACAAGAAAAAAATATTTATCACATAAACCAACTGCAAGATAGAGTACAGTTATCGATTTGGGATCAAATGTTTGTAGACAAAGCTAATAGAGTATCAAGACATAGATCACAATTAATAAAACAACTTGAGCCGGTGATGAAAAATTACTATCAAAGAATTTCTAATCAAAATCATGATTTTGAGTTGATTTATCAAGGTGCACAAATTTCACAAAACGATTTGGATCTAGTTATTAATAAAGATTTGGCTAGAGGTATTACCAATATTGGTCCTCAGCGTGATGATATTGAGTTTAGGCTCAAGTACAAAGACGCAGCTTCTTACGCAAGTCAAGGAGAGAAAAGATCTTTGGCTCTTGCTTTGAAATTAGCAGAGCTTGAACTTTTGAAAGATAAATTCTCTGAATATCCAATTTTGCTTTTGGATGATGTGCTTGCTGAATTAGATGAAGATAGACAAGATTTACTTCTTGAATGTATAGAAGGAGATATTCAAGTAATTATTAGTACTACTCATCTTGGTAAGCATTTGGAGAAGTGGAGTCGTGGGGCTCAGATTTTGACTGTAAATAATGGAGTAATTGCAAAACTTGATGAAGCCAAAATTTAAAAGCGAAGACATCAAGCTTGAGCGAGGGAAATTTTTTGTTGAGCAAGAACCAGCTTTGCTTGGAGATTTATTACCTTCGATTTTAAAAAAGCTCAAATTAGATACTAAATCTCTTGATTATCAAATAATGTTAAGTTGGGCAAAATTTGCCGAAGAAAATCTAGATAAGTTTTTGGCGACTAAGATTTCCGCTCATAGAATTAGCAAAGACAGAAAGCTTGTATTGGGGGTCAAATCTGCTGTAATTGCTAATGATCTTCAATTCAAAAAGACTGATTTAGAGAAGAAATTTCTAGATAGTTTGGATGATAATTTGCCTAAGATAAGTGGTATTGTCTTTGAACTACGTGCTTAATGAAAGTCATTTTGTCTAGTCTTGTGTCATCCTGAGGGAGCGTAGCGACCGTCAGGATCCATTTACCCTGATGCATCGTGGATCCTGACGTCGCCTCTTTGAGGCTCCTCAGGATGACAGAATACTTCTGCATGATTAGCCACTAAAATGTGTATATCTGCCTATTTATGGGAAGATATTAATTATGAACACTCAAGCAGTTACTAGCCAAACAGCAAATATTTCTGTAGAAGGTAAATCCATCGAGCTACCGATCATTGTCGGCAGTGAAAACGAAAAGGCGATTGATATTTCTGCTTTGAGGCAAGAAACAGGCTACATCACTCTCGATAACGGCTTCATGAACACAGGCTCTTGCCAAAGTTCTATTTGTTTTATCGATGGTGAGCAAGGGATTTTAAGATATAGAGGAATAGATATCGAAGATCTTGCTGAGAAATCAACCTTTGTAGAAGTCGCATACCTATTGATTTATGGCAAGTTACCTAACAAAACTGAATTAGAAGATTTTTCTCAAGGTCTAACAAGACATTCTTTATTGCACGAAGACATGACTCATTTCTTTTCTGGATTCCCTTCAAACGCGCATCCTATGGCGATTTTGAGTTCTATGACTTGTTCGCTTTCAACTTACTATCCTGGTTCACAAGATACCAATGATGATGAGCAAATGAATTTAGATGTGATTAGAATTCTTTCTAAATTGAGGACAATAGCTGCTTTTTCATACAAAAAATCAATCGGTCAACCTTTGATTTATCCTGATAACTCTCTAAGCTATTGCGCTAATTTTTTAAATATGATGTTTGCAGTTCCATCTGAACCATATGAAATCGATCCGGAAATTGTAAAAATCATCAACCAACTTTTAATCTTGCATGCAGATCACGAACAAAACTGTTCAACTTCAACTGTTCGTACAGTACAAAGTTCTGGTGCTAGTATTTATGCTGCTATTTCAGCGGGTATTGCTGCTCTTTGGGGACCACTTCATGGTGGTGCTAACCAAGCTGTTTTGGAAATGTTAGAGAACATACAAGCTAGTGGCGATGATTACAAAACCTATTTAGGCAAAGTCAAAGACAAAAAATCTAACATCAGATTGATGGGCTTTGGTCATAGAGTTTATAAAAACTTTGACCCAAGAGCAAAAATCTTACGCCAAGCTGCAGACAAAATTCTTTCTAAATTGGGCGTCAAAGATCCTTTATTGGAGCTGGCAAAAGGTCTTGAGGAGCAGGCTTTAACCGATCCATATTTTGTTGATCGTAAATTATATCCAAATGTAGATTTCTATTCAGGTATCATCTACAAAGCCTTGGGAATTCCTATGGATATGTTCACGGTTATGTTTGCATTAGGCAGAATTCCTGGCTGGTTAGCTCATTTTAAAGAGCAAAGAGACAGTGGCGTGAAGAAAATCTTCAGACCAAGACAAATTTATACTGGTCCAACGCAGACAACTTACGTCCCAATTGACAAGAGAGCTTAAGCCGGTAACTGCTCAGCAGTCATAAGCTTGAAAATATAATTTAAGGTCATTGCGAGCCGCGAAGCGGCGTGGCAATCCAGCTTACCTAGTGCATCGTGGACTCCCACGACCTGCTACGCAGGTCTCGGAGTGACTTTATGGTTATAGATTTGGCTTATGCTGAGTAGTTGCTAAGCCGGTACTATTTGACCATTCGGCGTCACTAGATAATCGATTCTAATTTTGTTGTGCCTTAAGTAGGTGTCCAAACCTTCATGATTAAAGGTATAGCGAAGAGGCACACCCTCAAAGTTTTTGAGTGGGAATTTTAGAGCAGGAGTATGCAAGATATCTTTTATACTCTGAACCGGTCTACCTGGAGTTGCGACCCAAATCATTTTTTCCGGGAAAAGAATTGTGATCATTTCAGGTGAGCGTGCTTTGAGCTGTGCAAAGGCATTGAAATTGTAATTATTGATGATTTGACCGCTTGCCTTGCACTCATCGTACGTAAAGTATTCAAAGCCCTTGATGGTTTCTGGCATTACCAAAAGATAAATTATACAAACTGCAATCACTGGTATCTTGCTCCAAGATTGACTTTGAGACAGCAGGACAATCGTTGCAATAATCATAGATCCGCCTATGCCTCTCAGGTCGCGAGTGTCGTATGCATCAAAAAATAAAAACAGCGAAAGCAAATATGCGAGGCAGATTAAAGCACTCGCAATTGCGATGCGATTATTGGTTTTGTAACCCAAATAACCAAGAATGATAACCGCGATGATTATATACCACTTGGTAGCAAAGTATCCCAGAGAATAAAAGTAAGTAAAGAAAAACATAGGAATAGTTGCTGACAAATTATCAAGTACTATTTGTAAGCCGGCTCCAATATCACCTTGTTTAAACTCGATGACCATTGGTCCAATCACTTGATGAAAATAATCTGCGTGTAAAAGTTTAAGATAGGCGAATCCAAAAAAAGTTATTGCTGAAACTATCAGAATTGTTTTGTAAAAGTCTTTTTTGTTTTCAACAAAAGCCAATAATGAAAAGGAAGCTAAAACCCAGCTATAGCGAAACGTTGCTGCTATTAATATCCACATTGCCATATACAAAACATTCTTTGATCTATTTTCAGATTTGATTTTGATTAGAGCAAAACCAATCATATGCGCAAAAAAGACGTGAAGATATTCAGGAGTAAAATTAAATGAAGACCAAAGATGTATAAAATAAGTCAAATTAAAAATCACCAAAAGATTTTTACTTAAAAGATTTAATCCCTTGTTCATGTAAGTCAAAGTAATGACTGCAATAAAAACAAAAAGATTTACTATCAATATCATTTTGTCGTGATAGCCAAATATCTGGCAAATTGTCCCATAGAAAAATTCATACATAGGTCCATGTAAGCCAACTTCAATAAATGCTTTGGATATATTTTCATCCATAATGAAAGGACTATAAAATTTGCCCGTTTCCCAATAAGCTTTGTAATCCAAAAAATAAGTAATAGGATCTGATCTATGTGGCATGTAATCTAGAACAAAAATTGTTTGGATATAAAGATTCAGGTAATAGCCTATTAAAACTACTGCTGCAATAAGGCTTATATACTTAAGCGGTTTACTATTAAGGATTTTGTCCATAAATTAGATTATATAACCTGATACATTATTAAGGCTATGAAAATTTTAATTACAGGGTCATGTGGTTTTGTGGGGTCAAATCTAGCCATTTATTTGAAAAGTAAAAATCCTAATTTTGAAATTGTGGGTCTTGATAATTTAAAAAGACGTGGTAGTGAGTTTAATATTAAAAGATTTAGGGACAATAATATCGCCTTTGTTCATGGAGACGTAAGAAGTCTTGAAGATCTTGAATCAATTGGTCAATATGATCTTTTGCTTGAGTGTTCGGCAGAGCCT
>JAJTHA010000085.1 GCA_021299565.1 Candidatus Caenarcanales bacterium | reverse complement strand
TGTTTTATCTATTTTGGTAATGGGAGTATTTTTTGGTGCAACGATTTTTCTTGGCGAAGAGTTTGATATCAAACGCATAAAATATAGCCACGCTGTTTTTGGCTTAATCATGTTTGCCAGTCTAGGAGTGCTGATCAACTCCGAATTGTTCAGTAATGCTGACTTGATTTCAACTACAGTAACTTCATCTCAACAAGGTATGACCGCTTCACTTGCCATAAATAACTCTGCTGGACTATTTAGCTTCGAGAGCCCTATAGAAAACTTTGCGTTTTGGATACCAATTGCCATAGGCTTTCTAGTCGGACCTTGGTTAGATATTCAAAATTGGCAAAGAGTTATTCAAATCCGTAAAGAAAATCTATCAACAAGTGCAGCCTATATTATTGGTGGTCTAATTTTCTGGGCTATTTTGATGCTTGATGGCTTAGTTGCACTTGCTTGTTTTAATCATGGAAGAGAGTTTTATCCTGATGTACTAGTCGCAATGTCCAATCTAGATCCGCACAGTATCTTGTTCCCTTTTAAAGCAACTATCACCAAAGTTCTGGCAATTGAACCACAATTCAATTACCTACTTGGCTTCTATTTAACTTTTGTTGGACTTGGCGCACTTACAACATTTGATAGTGCTTATATTGCATACAAATGGTATTCAGAGTCTCTTGTTAAAGATGCTAAGGGATTGATTTTCAGTGTCTTGCCCGCAAAATCATTTAGTTCACCTATTTTGGGTTTTGTTTTGTGTATCATTACTGCTACGACTACAGTGCATTTTGCTGAATTCGGAAAATTCATTGCAAGATTTGATCCTAATTTAGAAAAGTTTTTTAGATTTGAACTTGAATACTATCTAGCGTTTTATGCAGCATTTTTTGTGATCTACGCTGTTGCTCTCTACAAAGACATATCTAATCCAAATATAACAAGGCACTACTCAGCCCTCAAACTTTTTGCTACTGGGCTATCTAGCATTGCAGTTTTTGGAATCGGTTATTTCAGCACAAATGCTATAGTCATGGCACTCGGGTCTTTGATACCTTTTGTTTATGGATTTTATGCTGATTCGAAAATAGAACCAGTTAGTATCGTTAACAATGATAAGCCACTTCCTCTATTACCATCACCAAACAATCAACAAGACACAATTGTAATCTCTACTGATTTCGCTCAAGTACCAGCAGGCGCAAAATCAGTCGGCATAAAGGGTTGCTACTACAAAGACGGTTGGTTTATACATCATTTTATTCCAACTTATCAAGATACAAATTCGGTAGGTAATGTTTACTTTGCAATGTATTTAATGTGGGTGGGGAAAACTCGCGAACTATTTTTCAATCATGTTATTCCTGGTTTTGATCCAAAAACTTCTGATTACTTGATACTTACTAGATCCATTGACCATAAGTTCCAGAAGGAAATTAAAGAGTTTGATGAAGTTACTATTGAACTAAAAATCATTGATTACAATCGCAAGTTTGCAACTCTTGAACATCGTATCCTGACAGCATCTGGCGAGCTTGTAGGCAAAGGCAAACAAGTGCTGATGTTTGTGGATTCGAAAAGCTATGGCTTAATAGATTTGCCTCAAGACTTACAAATGGGATTTTTGCCTTTTGTAGGTGCTTAACTATGAAAGCTGCTAAATTTACTTTGCCAGTCGTGCATAAAGTCTGAGTAGCCACGTTTTGCTTGATTTTGATTCAGCTCTATTAGTCCATCCATATTTTCTTGGGCTTCAAAATCAATAACTTGAGCATTTACTCCAAGTTTTTTGAATTCTTCTTGAAAAATTTCTTTTGTACTTGACACATCATCAAACAATGTCTGCATCCAACCACCACTATATGAAAAATAATTTGCTTGCTTCAAAGCCTCTCTCTGAGTAGCAACTAAAGCGTGTGCAAGATTGCGAGAATAAACTTCAACTAGCCTGACAGCCAATTTATCGTTTTTGTTGGCAACAGTGATAATTTTCTTATTGTCCAAATTTTCTACATCTAATTCATATAATGGTGATTTTTGAATATCCTCAATGGCGATTAGCTGGTCAGTGCTATATCCATGATTAAGAGCATCTAGTGCTAGCCTCATATCGACGTCTCCATTTCTTTTTACAGCATCCCGAACAGGAGCAAGTGATCTCAAATACAAAATCATCCCTCGCAATCCTCTATAAGGACTTTCTTTTAGATTACCCCCAGCAAAAAATCCCTCTAAAGTGAGTGAGTTCTTTTTTGATTTCAAAAATTCTTGGTAATTAGTATAGAAAGGTAAATCAGGCAGCAAACCCTGTGGTGATAAGTGTCCAGACTCGGTATTTATCTCCTCAGCAAATTTACCACCGGCTTGCAAATCATTTCCCAGAGCGATGTTTAAACCCGTACCATTAATTAAATGCACTAAATTCGAGCCTTTCTGAATTTGATATTTGCCAGCAACACCGCGAAGGTTACAAACACAATCATTTACAAACTCATATTGCATTTGTTCTTTATGAGCAAGTTTATCGATGAAATTCATCAAATCAAAAAACTCATTAGGTAAAATATTCTCAGAGCTTCCTGGCTTGGAATTGATAGCATAGACAAAACGTCCAGGATGATCTTTTGCTATTTGCACAGCCAGTTCTCTATGCTTCTCTTGGACAAGCTTTGCATCATCCTCCGAATTCAATCTCGGTCCTGCAATATTAAAAGTAACTGGAATGACACGATTTTCTTTAGCTGCTTTTGCAAGCAAAGATTCTAAATCTTTGGCAAGATCTCCTAGACCTTGTTTTCTGCCAGTGTCCGGATCTATAACTCCTTGTGCATAATTGCTGCTAACACTTAGAAAACTTCCTGTTTGCTGAGAGGTATTCTTTGGATCTTGTTCCAATTGCCTACCACTTGCAGTTAAACGATAGTTTGTACCACCTAACTGAACTGCTGCTGCGTAAGGAATATAATTCCCCGCAGAAAAAATATTACGCTCTTTAGAAACGGTAAAATTATCCATATTATCTCTCCTTTGAGATTCTATGATGTTATTTTAACGCAAAACAACTTATTCTTGATGATTTTATAATTAGTTAATACTCCACTTGCTAGAATTTCATATGTTCTTTAAATATGAAGCGTTGAGCCACAATTGCTGTATTAAAGGATCTTAGAACACAAAGGAGAAACAAATGGCATCAGATATCAAAAACCTTGGCCTTATCGGCAAAAAAATAGGCATGACTCAAGTATTCGACGAAGAAGGTAACGTCATCCCTGCAACAATTATTCAAATTCAAGACAATATCATCACTGGTATTAAAACCAAAGAAAAAGATGGCTACGATGCTATCCAACTAGGTGCTTTTGCAAGCAAAGAAAAACATTTAACAAAACCAGAGAGAGTTTCATTACAGAAGAAAAACCTTCCTTTACTTAGAAAGCTCAAAGAATTTAGATCACCAGAAAAAATCGAAGGATTGAATATTGGTGATGCTCTCAACGCTGAAGAGTTTTTCAAAGACCTCAAAAAAGTTGATGTAACTGCAAACTCAATTGGTAAAGGTTTTCAGGGTGGTGTAAAGCTTCACAATATGGGAGTTGGACGTAACAGTCACGGTTCAAAATCTAAAAGACAAATCGGTTCAATTGGACCTGGAACTACTCCTGGTAACGTCAAAAAAGGTAAAAAAATGCCTGCGATGATGGGTAATAGAACTGTCACAACTGCAAAGTTAAAAGTTGCTAGATATGACGCTGAAAACAAACTATTGATTATTAGAGGACCTGTTCCTGGAAAGGCTGGTAATACTCTTTTCATTAAGGCATTTGGCGTAAGAACCTGGAATCATTACAACAAAGCCTCAGCGTAAGAAAGATTCATATTAATGTCATCCTGAGGAGCCACAAAGTGGCGACGTAAGGATCCAGTTCTGCATTCAATTTTAGGCTAACAATGAATAGAGACAAAAAATACAGTTTCATTATTAGTAAATGCTCGAATTGGATCCTGACGTCGTGGACTTCGTCCACTCCTCAGGATGACCAGACCACAATATCCTTCGCTACGCTCAGGATGACTACTCTAGTATCTATACTAGTGATGTTATTAAGCTCCTGTAGCAAAATAGAGCGCCCAGCAAACGCCCCACTAAGACTTGGTTATTTGCTCAACATGA
>JAJTHA010000203.1 GCA_021299565.1 Candidatus Caenarcanales bacterium | reverse complement strand
TTTATGCAATTAGCACTGGATCGCCACGATTTGCTGCGCAAATCTCGCGATGACTTTGGGGTTATAGATTTAGCTCATGCAATGACTTTGCGGACAGCTTCCTAGAACATCCTCCCAAAGAACGTTGCGTTCATCAGGCTTGAGTTATTGATCATATAAAATCTCTCGGGAAAACTTTGGTTGTTGTATTCTGTTGTGATCCAGTTGCGATTACGGATTTTATTAGCTACTCTCACCTCGTCAATATTGCCTGCAAAGAATTGAATACCTGGGGCTTGACCACCAGCAGCAATAGCAAAAGCTTCTGCCTGGTTGATTACTGTGATCTGACTGCTAGCTCTCAAAACTGCATCAGAATAGATATTGGTACCACTCGCAACTCCGCTCTGGAAACTAAAAACGCTATGATGCCAGTTGTTATCAGCAAGGTTTTGTCCTGAAGATCTATCTGTGTTTGCAGTCCAATCAAAGACAATATATGTATTTGAATTGAGAAAATGTCCGTAAGCCCATTGCTTGGTTGCTATACCTCTATAATTAGCACCAGCGTTTGGAGTTTTTATCCAAGAGCTTACTGTTCCTGTCGTTAATTGAAGTTCAGCATCATTGTTGATATTGATCATATCATTGGAGCCATCAAAATTAATAGTATTGCCAGTTCTACCTGTAACTATATTAGAACCAGTCATGCCCCCAAAAGGCGTGCCGTGATTTACAAAGCTTGTACTATCAAGCACACTCGCGGTACCGTTGCTAAGTGCGTTCATGTGATAGACCGCCACAAAACCATTTGACCAGACAGCTTGAGAGCCGTATTGGGAGATAGGACTAGCAAAACTCCCACCATTATTTCCAGAATAAATATAAAAATGATTGTGAGCAGCACTAGTTAGAGTCGGTGCTTTGAACCATAATTCACCAGTTTTACTTGTCTTGTCAATCGACACTAGTTCTATTGCTAGTGGAGTTCCTGCTGCATTGGTCATGCGGATATCGCTGCCGCTAGTTTTGACACTAGTCCAAAAGCTTGCTGGTAAATGCCTAAGATTGACATAGACGGGAAGCTCTGAAACACTGCCATTAACTACTGTTGATGGGATGGTGATTTTGTTACGAGTGGACCATAGATTTAGGTTTTCGTTTAGATCAATGGTATAAAAACTTGCTGGAGTGTTTTGGTTGTTGTATTCAGTTGCTACCCAGTTGCAGTTGCGGACTTTGTTGGCTACTCTCACCTCATCTATATTGCCGGAGAGATGTTGAATTCCTGGTGCTCCTGAGCCAGCGCCAATGCCAATCTTACTTGTTTGATTAAGCACAGTCATGCTACTTGTTGCACTTAAAACACCATCAGTATAAAAATTGGTGCCTGAACCTATACCGCTTTGAAAACTAATTGCATTGTGTCTCCAAGTGTTATTAGCGAGATTCTGTGAACTAGATCGAGTTCCTCCTCCACCCCAGTCAAAAAGAATAAGAACATTAGTATTCAAGAAAGACGAATAAGCGTTTTGCTTAGTAACTATTCCTCTAAAACCAGATCCGGCATCAGCAGTTTTGATCCAAGAGGAGATAGTCCCTATGCCAATTCGCAATTCAGTATCGTTGTTGATGTCTATCATATCGTTGCTACCATCAAAATCAATTGCAGAGCCTGTTCTACCGGCAACCAGATCAGAGCCAGCAGACATACCACCAAAAGGAGTTCCATGATTTGCAAAGCTTGTTGAGTCCAAAACACTAGCAGTCCCATTCGTTACAGCATTCATGTGATAAACCGCCACAAATCCATTTGACCAGACGTTTTGAGAGCCAAAGACAGAATTTGCCGCGGGCAGAGTAGCGCCATTAAGACCATAGTACAAATAGAACACAGTGTCGCTAGCACTAGTGAGCGATGGTGCTCTAAACCATATTTCACCGTTGGTGCTTGCTTTATCAAGAGAGACAATTTCTACTGGTACTTGTGAAACTCCATCGCCTGTGGTCATGCGGATATCAGCACCAGAGCCTTTGACATTGGTAAAGAAATGCGCTGGCATATGATCGAGATTGATAAACACTGGCATCTGTGTCACAGAACCATTTATCTGTGAAGCTTTGATAGTCACTGTTAGTCTCTGCGGGAATTCAGCAAGTGAGCCTTGCTCTGAGCTAAGTGTATAAAAACTCAGTGGGGCGTTTTGATTGTTGTACTCGGTGGCGATCCAGTTGCGGTTGCGCTCTTTATTGGATATTTTGATTTCATCTAGTTGTCCATTAAAAAAAATTACGCTTCCCCTACCTAAGAAATAATTTCCAGTTCCACTTAAATCTGTAGGAGAAGTATCAGAAACATTCAAAATACCATCTTGATATAATCTTCTAGAATTAGTACTAGTATTATAAGTTCCATGCCAATATCTCCAAGTATTTGTTGTTGTGTAGGCAGAAGCAGTAGTAAGGTCATTAGCCCAAAACGCAAACGTATAAGTATTAGATGACCTATAACCAATCGATAGAAGTTGATTAGAACCACCCGTATCTCTCCCAAAAAGGAAATGTGCAGCATTTATCGCTTGTCTTCTATCCCAAGCACTCACACTAAAACTATTTCCATTAAACACACTGGATATAGCGGAACCAATGTTAACACTATCGTTGGTACCATCAAAAGTAATACTAGTGCCCATTCTACCGACAGTAGTTGTAGACATATTTCCACTTGGTGTACCGTGTCTTGCAAAACTTGTAGAGTCTAAAACACTCGCTGTCCCGTTTGTTACAGCGTTCATGTGATACACAGCCACAAATCCATTTGACCAGACGGCTTGAGAGCCAAAAGTAGAATTAGCAAGAGGTGCAGTTGCTGTATTGTTTCCGTAATAAATATAAAACTCTGTATTAGCAGCAGAGGATAAACTCGGTGCTTTAAACCATAGTTCTCCAGTGTTCGCCGTCTCCGACAAACTTACTACTTCTCTTGCGATTTCTGTAGAACCATCACTGCTAGT
>JAJTHA010000020.1 GCA_021299565.1 Candidatus Caenarcanales bacterium | reverse complement strand
TGATTAATTTTTTTTCCTCTGAAGCTTTCTTCCCAAGCATCTAAAAGAATTATTTGTTGAAGTTTTTTGAATTCTTCTATTTGATAATTTAGATCAATTAAATTGCTTATTGAGTCAGTCTGTAATAGTTTATTTTGATATTTATAAATCAATTGATAATTTGAAATGTATGATTCTTTACTAAGTGATAAGCTCGGTTTGATCAAAGAACTAATTGTCTCAAGTATATTTTCTTTTATGGCAAGCTTTTGTTTTTCGCAGTAATTAATCAAGTGTAATAATTCAAGCACTAGTCTTAGTGCCATGAAATCTACCAAGCTAATTTTTTTGCTGATATCAAAATTAAAGCTATTAAGTTTTTTATGGCTCAAGCCTTTGATATATGCAATATAACCGGGTGTATGACTCATAGATAAGCTCAAATATCTTTCCCAATTGATTTCATCTATCCCTATAACTTTTAAGGCAAAAACCAATGCCTCTCTCGAGTCAAAAGGTAATTTTTCTAAAATATTTTTAGCAGCAGTACCCAGTTCTAAGGTCTCGTCATACTTTACCATATGCAGCCAGGCTCTATAAATACCACTTGCTTTGAAAGGCATTTCTATTACAGCTTGTGATTCGTCATAAAAAACAGCGGACCATTTGATTAGCTGAACATTAATTTTTTCTGTTAGTCCATCAACAATATCACTAACGGTATCAGGGCTAATGCATTCTTCCAAAACATTGTCTCTAGCTAGTTCCCATGAAATTAGACCATTATTGTTGATTTCAAATTTTTCTTGTTTGATATTAGTCTTTAATAATTTAAAGAAAAATTCTTCTTGTTCTGATTTGATTCCGTTGAAATTCTTTTTGATATATTTTTTGAAACTTTTTTCAAGAATATTTTTGTCTATTTTATTGTCTACTAAAGCTTTAATTAGATACTGGATGTCTGGCATTAAATCTACACCATACATAGCAGAGGCTCTGCGTGTTGCCAGCTCAAAATCCAAGTGTTCATAGGCACTGAGAGGATTTTGCGCAACAAAGTCTTTTAGGTGATAGCTCGGAGTGATGAATTCCGCAGCAGAAAAAACTATGGGCTTTATTGCAGCGTGATCGTAGTGATGTACTTTGGGAATGAAATCTATTTTGAATTGATTTTGTTTATCTTCCATGATTTTTGGTTTATCCATAACTATGCTTTCCTCTGGCTAATGGTGAAATTCTGTGGATTACTTGAGTTTAGAAGTTTTATATATAAATTTGATAAAACTTGATTGTTGAAAAGTTTTTTGCAATTAATTAAATTGGTCGTTAGCCAGAAACTAAAGAAAACTACTAGGCTGGAAACTAGAACTGGATTGAGGTCTATTGGATTAAGCCTGTATTCGCCGGTTTCTAGGAGCTTTTCTGTGAATATCAATAAGAAGTTATAAAAGGAAACTACTATAGCGCTTGCAAATATTGATGTGATTAATCTCGTAATAGAAATTTCTTTTAGTATGCTTAAAGTAATTTGTGAGCTGGTTATAAATATCAATAAATATGTCAACATCCTTGAATCTGGATTTGACCAACTTATATTAAGGATTAAACTACAAAAGCCAAGAGAGATGAGTGCTGCTATTGATAAATTTAGTAGTTGAGCTTGCTTGTTTTTTTCTAATTTGTTTTTGGTTAAAGCAGAGCCTGCGTTTAAGAAGCAATATGCCTTATATATGCCATGCAAAATCAAATGGGTGATTGCAGCAGGAATTAGTCCTGCTGCAATTTGCATGATCATCATGCCCATTTGGGATATAGTAGATGCTGCTAGGGTAGATTTGATGTCGGGTCTGATGAGCATCCACCATAAAGCTATGAATGTTGATATGGCTGCTATGAAGAAAACTATTTGAGCAATTAGAGCATTTGCGAAAATTGCATTATGGAATTTGATCAGAATAATCCCACCGCCATTTACTAATCCGGCGTGCATTAAAGCAGACACAGGGCTAGGTGCGTTGAGTGAACTCATTAACCATTTGTGAAATGGAAAAATTGCAGATTGTATGAGAGCCGCTGCGATAATCAATATTGCAGAGCTTGTTGAGACTCCAACTATATTAATAGTTGAGATTGAATCGATTTTGATGATTTCGATTGCAATAAATAAAAAAATAAAGGCAACAATGAAATTAACTAAGCAGTAAATTGCACTTGATTTGCCTTCTTGCCATTTGCTTTTAAGACCAATTAAAGAAGCAAGGGCAAGATTTGCAACTAGTAAAGTGAAGGCAAATAATCTAAAGCTATCTGCTGAAACTAAAATGATGCTTGCAACGGTGATGATATTGCAGGATAAATAAAACTTCCACTGATCTTTTTCACCTTTCAGGTAATTGAATGCAAATTTTTGGACAGTAAAGGAAATAAATAATATTAATAGCGTGATTACGCTGCTGAATGTATCTAGCTTTAGTAGCTGTGAAATCATGGGGCTTGAATTCATATACCATTACTTTAGTTACAAATTAACTATAAGTAAAGTTAATTAATAAAATAGAACATATAAGCTATACTTATAGCCGTTATGGATATAGATTTAGTAGCTCTTCAGTGTTATGTAGCCGTTGTTGAAAATACTTCGTTTAGTGCAGCCGCCAATAAAGTAAGGAGAAGCCAATCAGCGGTAAGTCAGCAAATTGCCAAATTGGAAGCTATACTCAAAAAAAAATTAGTTAATAGAGCTGATTTTCAGATGACAGCATCAGGTGAGGTGCTTTATGACTATTCCAAAAAGATGCTTAGGCTTTATCAAGAAATGGTTGATAGTCTTTCCTTGCCAGAGCTAAAAGGTGAATTGCGCTTCGGATTGCCAGAAGATTTTGCGACAGTTTTTCTTTCAAATTCTCTTGCGGATTTCAAGTTAAGTCATCCTGATTTGTTTTTGCAAGTAGAGTGTGATTTGACTTTAAATTTATTGAAACGCTTTAAACAAAAAGAATTTGATCTGGTCATGATTAAAACTCTTGATGATGAGATTATGGATGATGCTGATGAAATTCTTTCAGAAAAGTTAGTGTGGGTCTCTAGTAGAAATTATTTGAAAGATATGGATATTAATCAAAAGCTTTCATTGGTGCTTTCTCCTAAACCATGCATTTATCGAGCTAGAGTTGAAGAAGCTTTGGACAAAGCAAAATTTAAATGGCAAGTGGTTTATGCTAGTCCTGGTTATGCGAGTAAAATGGCAGCAGTTGAGGCTGGTTTAGGCATAACGATTTTGCCAAGGAACATGATTCCTGATTCATTGGTGGAAATCAAACATTCTAAATTTCCTAATTTAAAAGAAACTCATATTTGCTTTATGATCAATAAAAAAGCGCCTCAGTCTGTTTATGCTTTTATGGAATATATTCGTAAGAATATTGGGGCCGCTCCTACCGTTTCCACTTTTTCCAGATAATTCACGGCGCAATTCCTGCGGTTTCTATTTTTTTTTAAATTTTTTCTTTGTCCAAATTTTTATACTCACCTATTGATTTATCCCAATTTTGCAATTGGTGGTTATCCACAAATTAAAATTACTTTTTTGCGGCATTTACCAGTTGGAGTGAAAATCGCCTGCTATTTTTTAATCACGGAGTTAGTTTATGCCAAGAGAAAATAGAATACAGTTTGAGAACTCTTTTCATCACATCATTGCGAGAGGTTATAGTAAGATGCAAATTTTTTTCTCTGATAATGATTTTAGATTTTTCATAAAACAAATTGAAGCAATTCATCAAAGCCATGGAATCATAATTCATTCATATTGTTTAATGAGTAATCATGTTCATCTTTTATTACAAAATCCTATGACTAATTTGTCACAGGCTATGCAGTTATTGTTTACTCGTTACGCTGATTATTTCAAAAGAAAATATAATCATTCTGGAAAGGTTTTTGAGAGGCGCTATAAATCAATTTTGGTTGATACGGAATCATATTTGATTCAATTGTCAAAATATATTCATCGAAATCCAGTCGGTGTAATGGTTAATGACCCAATCCATTGGTCGTGGTCGAGCTATAAATATTTTGTAAATCCTAAAATTCCAGTTCCATCTTTTTTAGAGAAGGAACTTATACTAATAAAATTTGGAAAAAAGAATTCAATACAAAATTTTATAAAGTTTACCGAAGAAAATGATGAATGGGATCCAAATGATTATATTTTTTCAAGAACGATATTAGGCTCAGAAAAATTTTTAGAAGAAGTAACACTAAAACATATCTCGCCAATAATTGATACGGGAGTGCGGGCATCTTATACACTAAATAAAACTTATAGATCAAAACTTGAAATTATAAAACAATTTATTTCCAAATCGAATTATGACCTCACTACTCAAATCTGCTTAATGATTTTTGCTCTTCGTCAAAAAACAAATTTAACTTACAAAGAAATTTCAGACATGATTTTTCTTGGTAGTTTTTCACCATCGGCTATTTCTGGTAACTATTCGAGAATTAAGGCAAAAGCTAAAAATGATTTGCAATTATCAAAGACCTTAATCGATATAAAATGCCTACAATTTAATGAGTAGGGAATCCTTGATTTAATGAGATTTTGCTGCCGAGAAATGTGATATTATTTTGGGTTTGTGGAGACGGTAGGAGCGGCCCTTTAAAGATGCCATACAAATGGGCTAATTACAAAAATTCAAACTTAAATCCTGAACTCTTGGATTTTTGTGATGGTGATACTTTGGTCGCAAGATTATTGACAAATAGATCTGTTACCACTGTAAAAGAAGCAAAGTTTTTTTTGGATTATCAAAATATTGATTTAGTGAATTCTCTGGAAATCCCAGATATGTCAAAAGCTTTTGCAAGAATAATCGAAGCAATTAGTTCAAAACAAAAGATTTTGATATACGGTGATTATGATGTAGATGGCACTACATCTATTGCTCTACTTTATCGAACCTTTCAGATTATAGGCTTTCCTGTAACTTATTACGTTCCAAACCGTCATGTCGAAGGTTACGGACTTAATAGAGATGCTATCGCCAAATTAAAAACTGAAAACCAAATAGATTTATTAATTACTTGTGATTGTGGAATTAGCAATTTTGCTGAAGTAGAATTCGCAAATCTAATTGGACTTGATGTGATAATCACAGATCATCACTCGATACCGCCAATCCCGCCAAACTCAATCGCTAATTGTAATCCAAAGACTTTAAGCCATGATCATCCTTTGCATTATTTGCCAGGAGTAGGTGTCGCGTATAAACTTGCTGAATTGCTTTTGGATCATTATTTGGGGCAAGATGCTTTTGCTTATAAAATTTCATTATTGGATTTGGTTGCACTAGGAATTATCGCTGATCTTGCTGCGCTTAAAGGCGAGAATAGATATCTTGCTTATTTGGGATTGAAAGAATTAAGCAAAAGCGCTAAATCTGGGATTATTGAATTGTTGAAAGTATCTGGTGTGAAGCTGGAGCTTAATACCGAGCATGTGGGATTCAGTCTGGCGCCTCGCATCAATGCCGCTGGAAGACTTGCCGATGCTGCAAGGGCAGTAGAATTGATGATTACTGATGATGCTCTTAAAGCTTCTGCTCTGGCAAAAGAATTAGATGAAGAGAATCGTAGTCGACAAGAGCTTTGTAGGCAAATCTATGATGAAGCGATAGAACAAATTGATCAAAATATGCTCGATTCCAAAGTAATAGTTCTAGCTGGTCATTGGAACCATGGAGTAATTGGAATAGTTGCCTCAAGAGTGCTGGAAAAGTTCAATCTACCTGTTTTTATAATGTCTATTGAAAGTGAGATTGCAAAGGGATCAGTGCGTTCTATTAATATTGCTGATCTTGATATCTATGAGGAAATGTTCTTGCTCCAAAGCCAATCAAATATTTTTTTGAAATTTGGTGGTCATAAGATGGCTGCAGGTTTTAGTATTGAAAAAGACAAATTGCAAGAGTTTAAGAATCTTGTGGAGCATCATTTCAAAAATAAATTTGCTCAAATAGATTTGACTAAGACCATATACGTTGATAGCGCAATTAGATTAAGTGAAATCAACGACAAACTAATGTCGCGAATTGCAAAGCTCGCTCCATATGGCATTGAAAATCCTTTGCCTGTGTTTGTTTCTAGCCCTCTCAAAATCAAAAATATTAGATTTATGGGAGAAGAACAAAAGCACTTGAAACTATGGCTAGAAGAAGCGAATAATCCAAAAGTTTATGAAGCTGTTTTATGGAATAAAGCGCAAGACTTCACCAATGATTTTGGCTATGATCCGCGAGATAAGGAACTGGCATTGGCTTTTTCTTTAAGGCATAATGATTATCAAGGAGAAAAGTCTATACAGCTTGATGTAAGGGATTGGCAGTTGGCGACTTATCAAAACGATGAGTTGTTTTTAAGAATTAGATCCTTAAGATCCTCCAAAATGCCTAGTGTAAGCAAATAGTTATTTTAAACAAGCGGGTAAGTTATCAGGGCTTCCGCATTCCCTATTATCTAGCCACTAATATTCATGTAAGTGGCGGCCACTT
>JAJTHA010000157.1 GCA_021299565.1 Candidatus Caenarcanales bacterium | reverse complement strand
AAATACAAATCTTCCAATTACTCCAGATCTTATTGACTTTGCTAAACAAAATCCTCAAACTCATTTTGCTTGTGGATTAGCTCTAAATACAAATCTTCCAATTACTCCAGATCTTATTGACTTTGCTAAACAAAATCCTAAAACTGCTTTTGCTTGTGGATTAGCTCTAAATACAAATCTTCCAATTACTCCAGATCTTATTGACTTTGCTAAACAAAATCCTCAAACTCATTTTGCTTGTGGATTAGCTCTAAATACAAATCTGGAAATTACTCCAGATCTTATTGACTTTGCTAAACAAAATCCTGAAACTCGTTTCGCTGGTGGATTAGCTCACAATCCAAATTTTAAAGCTTAATCTTAAAGTGTAAGAGGTTCTACTGAATTTCAACTAATGCTTATTTTGCTTTTGTACATCATTGCTGTCTCTAGACACAATTCCGTATTTAAAATCGTTACGACTTGGTCTTGTCAAATTATCTTAATAAATCCCCACCAAACCATAATCAGCAAGTTTAGCTTGAGCATCTTTGGAGCGCATAAAGTCTATGAACCTAGCTTGTGAATCATCTAATTCGCCAGCAGAAATCAAATACAAATATCTGGTTAATGGATACTCACCGCCTCTAACCAAATTAAGATCTAGATTACCAGCGGCATCAAGAGGACTAGTACCCTTGTCATCGTAATCACTAGAAATTCTGATGATTTTGACTTTGTAATTTGCAATATCAAAATCTTTTGATTTGAAAATCGACAAACTCGCAAAACCAATTGCATTAGGGTTAGATGAAACCATCTCAAGCATTTGTTCTGGGCTTGATAGATGTATGATCTTATCAGTAGCAGCTTCACCATATAAAATTCTTTCGACAAAATAAGCAAAGGTTCCGCTTTGTTTTGATAAAGACAAACGCTCTATTTTACTAGTGCTCAAACTATTAGATTTTGCTTGCTGCCAAGTGATTATTGGACTTACATAAATTTTCTTGATTTCTTCTAAAGACATTGTGTTTGAAGGGTGTACAAAAAACACCACAGAATCAAGTGCTATTTTGTGATCAGCAAGCTCTCTGCCTGCCGCAGCAGCTTTTTTACGTTCAGCAATAGTTGGGATTCTCGAGCTTGCAGCTAGAGAAATTTCTCCATCTACAAGTGCTCTAATCGCATCACCGCTATCACCGCCCTGAATATCATAATTTATAGCAGGATCAAATTTATCCTTAACATCAAGAAAAATATTCAAAACCGCTTTGGTGCCAAAAACCTTAAGTACTTTGGTAACCGCATCAGGTCTATCAACTGAGCTTAATTCTCTATCTGATCTGTATTCTTTGACCAAAGAAGCAACTCCTGTTGCGTGTTGATTAAAAATCATATTGTAAATAAAAAATCCTATTAAACACAAAATCGCAAGAAACATCAAAAAAGTAAAAAATCCTATCCCCTTAGCTTTTGGCTTAGGTCTTTGCTTAGACACAGGCCTAGTGGATGGTCTAGGGTTTGGGTTTTTGGTGGCGTAGCTTGTTTGAGGAAGGGGTTGAGGTTTGGCGTTGGTGTTTTGGGCAATTTGCTTAAAATCTTTTTTGCCAATGTTTTCTATCAAATACTCAACGCCTTTTTGCAAAAATCTGTTTGTTGAAGCTAGATTCTCTCCAATATCAATTGCTATGGAATTGATGTCCGAATTGTATTTGAAAGTAAGCTCCAAAACTCTTTGAATTTTTTTGAGATCAGTAAGCGTTAAGTTTGGTCTAACAAGATTTACGACGTATCTTAGTTTTTCAGGATCTTTATCAAGATAGTTAATTAGATTATTGATTTCTATTGCCATTGCCAGCATTTCACTAATCTGGTTGATAGAAAACTTGCCAGATTTTTTATGGCTATCTATATTTAAAGAAAAATCCAAAATAGAATTTATGATGGATTTTTTGATATCTACTCCACTAATTACCATTATTGTTTCTCGGTAACTAATTTATAAATTAGTTCTTTGGTCTCCAAGCTTATAGCAGAAGAAAAAATCTCCTCTATAATTTCTCTAACTTTGTTTTGGGTTTCTTTATCCATTTAGCTTGAATGTTTGATTGGCATTACTAGGTGAATGAAGCTTTCATCAGAAATTGGTTTGATAACGATAGCGGTAACTGGTCCTGCCATAGAAACTTGTATCATCTGAGAATCGATATTTTTGAGTGGCTCTATCAAGTATTTAACATTGAAAAATATATCCAAGGTTTCCCCCATATATTCTGCCATCATCTCTTCATCTGCTTTACCAAAATCCTGATTAGAAGATTCTATAGTTAGTTTGTTGTCTTTAAAAGAAAGTTTCACTAAATTAGTAATTTCATTTGCCATGACCGCGATTCTTTCTAGGCAAGACAATAATTCTTTTCTGTCTAATTGCGCCATTTTATCGTGGTTTTGAGGGATTAATTGTTTGTATTTTGGATAAACACCCTCAACCAATCTAGAAACAATAAATCTATCTTGTGTAAAAAATATAACTTGCTTGTTTAAAAAAGAAATTTGGATATTGTCATCAACACTAGAATCCAAGATCCTTTGAACATCCATAACAATTTTCAATGGAACCACGGCTTCTATATTGCTTACCTGGTTGTCGCCATTTAAAACATATTCGTAGCTAGATAGTCTATTACCATCAGTAGCTGCCATTTCAAAAATTTGTTTATTTGTTTCAGCATCTCTTCTAATCACAAAAAGAACTCCACCTAAAATATTATTGGTGTCATATTTAGATGCAGCAAAAGCAACCAAATTTACTATTTTTGAAAAAGTATTTTTTTCTATAGTCACAAATGAACTAACATCTGGTTTATCAATTTTTGGAAAATCATCTGCTGATACACCAACTAAATCAAAATGTGATTTTTTACAAATCAAATTTGTCTTAAAGCTTTCAGGATCAACTTGGATATAAATTTCATCTTCGTCAAGTTTACTCACGACTTCTTCTAGTTTTCTAGCTGAAATAGTAATGCTTCCTTCTTCTTCGTTTTGAGAAGGGATTGTCGCTTCAATAGTAAAATCCAAATCTGTCGCGTTTAAAGTTAATTTACCGTTTTTGTTTTCTAATAAAATATTATTGAGTATTGGTTGAACACCTTTACTAGGTACTGCTTTAGAAACTGACTTAATCGCTTTATCTAAGGTATTTTTGGGAACTTTAAACTTCATATTTATCTATATTAACATGTATTCTAATTGCCTTTGACTTAAATTGTTTTTCTATATCTAATATGTTTTTTGAATATATATAATTAATAATAATAAAGAAGAAGATTTTTGTAGAAAACCCTTAAAATCCTTATATATAAAGGAACTTAAGCGCTTTATAAAATGTAGAAAACTTTTTACAATAAATCAAAATGTAGAAAAACAAACTAGTAAAACTTTATTGTAGAAAACTTATAACAAAAAGTTTTTGCTAATGCGCTGATTTCAAAAAGTTTTTGAGATCATTACTGGCATTTTTGATATAACCTCTACCGAGCAAAAATTCGATTATAGTCCTTACAGAATTCTCAATGTCTAATTTGTCAGTTTCAACTATCAATTCAGGATTAGCTGGTATTTCATATGGATCATCTAAGCCAGTCATATGCTCCACTTCGCCTTTTTCTGCTTGTTTATAAAGTCCTTTCGGGTCTCTTTTTTTGACGGTCTCAAGCGAAGCTTTGATGTAAACTTCAACAAAACTTTCACTCATATAGCGAGCCTTGTGTCTACCTGATGCATAAGGAGCTATAACTGGTACTATCACCAAGACACCATGTTTAGCGATTTTGCCAGCTAGAAAACCGACTCTTTCGACGTTTGTATTTCTATCATCTTTACTAAAACCAAGATCTTTGGATAAAGTTCTTCTGATTTCATCACCATCAATAATTTCAATTGGAAATAGTGGATTGCTATCCATTAATTTTCTAGATAAAGCTTGGGCAAGTGTTGTTTTACCAGATCCAGAAAGGCCAGTTAGCCAGAGCGTTAGACCTTTATTAAGTTTAAAACTGGGTTTTGCTGTTATAGCCATAACACTTTTATTATGCCCATTAAAGCCAGAAAATAGCAAATCCAGTGCTATAATGGCGCTTGACTAGTTAATAAATGGCTAAAAACAACAAAATCAGGCTCGACGATCTATTAGTAGAGCTGGGCTTTTTTGAAAGTAAAAATCAAGCACAAACCTGCATTATTTCTAGAGGTGTTAGTATCAACGGCCAAGTTTTTGACAAGCCCGGCCACAAGCTGCTTGCAGATACTTCAAACATTGAAGTCAAAGACAAAATTCTAGAGTATGTTAGCCGTGGAGCTTACAAGCTAAAAGCAGCACACCAGGCTTGGAGATTGGATTTTACAGACAAGGTGATTTTAGATATTGGAGCTTCAACGGGTGGTTTTACTGATTATGCTTTGAAGCAAGGCGCTAGATTAAGCTTGGCGATTGATGTTGGACACGGACAGCTTCACTATAAATTACAAAAAGATTCGCGAGTAATTAATCTTGAAAAAACTAATTTTAGGGATTTTGATTTTGAGTCTATTGCTTTTGAGGAAAAAATTTCTTTTGTAGTGATTGATGTAAGTTTTATTTCTCTAGTTACTATTCTTGAAAGACTAAAGTTTTTGATACAAAAATCTGCTGATAATTTTTCTACAGACTTGATAATCATCGCCTTATTAAAGCCTCAGTTTGAAGCAGGCAAAGAAATCATGGATAAATGCAAGGGCGTTATCAGTGATGAAAAAATCCGCAAAGAGGTTTTTGAGCGAACGGTTGAATCCATCAAAGCCATTGACTATAAGCTTTTGGGCGAGCCTATAGAATCACCTATTAAAGGTGCCAAAGGTAATATAGAGTATTTATTGAATCTATACTTTAGCTGCTAGTTTATTTGCTCCAAAGAAAAACTTTGAATCTTCATGAATAGAAAGATCAAGAGTTTTTAGTGAGCCTACAGCAACTTCAAGAGGAACAGCTACGGTTTGAGTGCCGTTAATTGCTGCCATTTTGCCCCAATCACCGTTTGCAATCATGTCAGCTGCTTTGGTACCCAATCTGGTTCCAAGCACTCTATCATAAGCTGAAGGTCTGCCGCCTCTTTGGATGTGACCAAGCACTGTTGAGCGGGTTTCACAACCTGTTTTTTCTTCGATAATTTTTGCTAGTCTCTCGCCAATACCACCAAGTTTTACGTGACCAAAAGCATCTAGTTCAGCGTCTTTGGTGATGTCTTCGCCAGCTAGTTTAGCTCCTTCTGCGCAAACTACGATAGCGTATTCTTGGCACTTATAAGCTTCTTTAACTACTTTACAAAGCTCATCAACATCCACTTCTTCTTCTGGAACCAAGATATAGTCAGCGTTTCCAGCGATACCAGAATAGCTAGCTATCCAGCCCGCGTGTCTGCCCATAACTTCACAAACTAAAACTCTTTCATGAGATTTTGCTGTGGTGTGCAAATTATCAATCATTTCTGTTGCGATATTTACGCAAGTATCAAATCCAAAAGTTACATCAGTACCTGAAAGATCGTTGTCTATTGTCTTTGGTACGCCAATGACATTTATGCCTCTATCTTTGTATAGTTTAGAAGCTACTCCGCAAGTATCTTCTCCGCCGATTGCAACTAAAGCATCTAACTTGAGATCTTGCATAGTTTTAACTACAGCATCTACTCCGCCTTCGATTTTGTAGGGGTTAGTGCGTGATGATTTGAGAATAGTGCCGCCTTCGCGAACGATATCCTCTGTGTTTTCAAGATTGATATCAACAGTGATATTTTTGACCATTCCTTTCCAACCGTATTTGATACCAACTACTTCGTAGCCGTATTTTTTAGTTGCTTTATAGAGAAGTCCTCTAATAACAGCATTTAAGCCAGGACAATCTCCACCACCAGTTAATACTCCAATTCTTTTAGTCATAATGCGATTATTCTAGCTTATTTTATTTTTTGCACATTATTCGCTTCGCCAATCATGTATATAAGTGTCTGTCTAAATTACTTTAATTAATACCAATTTCTAGGGTAAACACGGTAAATTGTCGTGCATTTTTCCATATAGACCGGGTAAAATGTATTCATGAGGCAAAGATTAATTACTTTTGCTAGAGATTATAGTTTTTTTGTTTTTGGCCCTCGTGCTTGCGGCAAAACGACATGGATCAAATATTGTTTTCCAGAAGCTTTTCTCATAAATTTATTAGATCCAATCGAAGAAGAAAAATTTGCCTCAAGACCAAATGAATTGGTCGCAGTTTGTAAAGCAAGCAAAGCAAGTCACATATTAATTGATGAGATTCAAAAAGTCCCTAAGCTTTTAGATATTGTTCATCACTTGATCGAAACCACGGATAAGCTTTTTATTCTTACAGGATCTAGCGCGCGTAAACTTAAGTATGGGGGAGCAAATTTATTAGCTGGAAGGGCTTTTGTCTATCATTTGCATCCATTTAGTGCTCTAGAACTACCTTCTGATCAGGCTTTGCAAGATCTGCTTCAATGGGGAATGTTACCAAAAATAAATTCTTTCAAATCAGAACAATCCAAATCAGAATACTTGCAAGCTTACGCCCACACTTATTTGAAAGAGGAGATTTGGGCAGAGCAGTTTGTAAAAGATTTAGCGCCCTTTCGTAAATTTCTTGAAGTTGCTGCTCAAGGCAACGGCAAGATAGTTAATTTTTCTAATATTGCAAAAGATGTTGGAGTCACTGATGAAACGATAAAACGATATTATTCTATTCTAGAAGATACCATGATAGGATTTTTTCTGGAACCTTTCAAAAGTTCATTTAGAAAGCGTTTGAGCCAAAAGCCAAAGTTTTATTTTTTTGATACTGGTGTTACAAGAGCTTTATCAAAAACACTAAGTGTAAATTTGGTGGAGAGTACTTATGCTTTTGGTAATACCTTTGAGCATCATATTATTCTTGAATGTTTCAAGCTGGCTAGTTACTATAAGCGAGAATTTGGATTTAGTTATATTCAAACTCAAGCTGGACAAGAGATAGATCTTGTTATCGAAAGACCAGGACAAAGTCTTTTACTGATAGAAGTCAAAAGCAGTATTCAGGTAAACCCCGAATCTTTGAAAAGTTTCATAGAACTTAGCGCGGATATTCCAGAAGCAGAGGCTATTTGTCTTTCCAGAGATATTTATCCAAAACAAATCGAACATGTTAGGGTTTTGCCTTGGCAAGATGGCTTAAAAGAAATTTTTGAGCTAAATTTCCATTGAAATAGAAAAAACCAAGTTTTTGGGGCTAAATTTCCACAGGAATGGAAAAAAGATTTGCTAGTATAAAATCACCGTATGAAAAGTCCCTTCAACAAAATCCTCCCTTCATTAAGATTAGTCGAAATGCCACCATACGCCTTTGGGCAATTGGACGAACTCAAGCTTGAACTGATCAAAAACGGCAAAGAACTGATTGATCTTTCTTTGGGTTCTCCTGATAGAGGAACTGAACCAACTGTGCTTGAAGCGATGTACAAAGGCATGCAAAAATCTCGTAATCAACAATATCCAATTTTTAGTGGGCTGCCAGAATTTAAAGAAGAAATCGCCAATTGGTTTGAAAGCCGCTTCAACACAAGATTAGACCCAAAAACACAAATTTTACCTTTACTAGGCTCCAAAGAAGGAATCGCGCATATCGCTTTTGCTTATATGCAAGAAGGACATCTTGCGATTATTCCTTCGCCTTATTATCCGGTTCATATGCGCGGTACAGTGCTTGCTGGCGGACATGTTTACGAACTAAAACTTAAAGCAGAAAATAACTATGTAGCTGATCTAGACGAGATTCCAGAGGAGATTTTGCTTAGAGCGCGCATGATGATTATTAGCTATCCTAATAATCCTACTGGTTCGGTTGTTGATAAAAGCTATTTGGAAAAAGCTGTAAATATCTGTAAAGAATACAATATTCTTCTTGTTAATGATCTTGCTTATTCGGAAATATGGTTTGATCAAAACAAGCCAGCGTCTATATTTGAAGTAAGAGGCGGAATGGATGTGGGAGTGGAGTTTCATACATTTTCAAAAACTTATAATATGGCAGGCATGCGTCTTGGTTTTGCTGTCGGTAATCCTGAGATCATTCATACTCTTTACAAACTAAAAACCAATATTGATTATGGTGTGTGCATGGGCATACAAGAAGCTGGTACAGCCGCTTTGAGATTGGGTGATAGTTATAGAGAAGAGATTAGACTTGAGTATCAGCGCCGCAGGGACTATGTGCATCAGGTTTTGACTGATATGAAACTAAAAGTCACTAAACCAGGCGGTGCCATGTACCACTGGATCCCAATTCCTAAAAGTTATATAGACGAGCGTAAAAATTCTTTTGATTTTGCTCGTGACTTATTAGAAGCAACTGGAGTTGCCCTGGTGCCTGGTTTGACCTTTGGTAAATTTGGGGAAGATTACGTGAGACTTGCTTTAGTACAGCCTTTGGACAAAATCAAAATTGCTATGGAGAAGTTTCAGAAATTTACTCAAAGCAAGTTGGTGGTTTAGATCTCAACTAAAGTATTTTCAATTAATTCAATAAAGCTTTTATCGCATTTGTTGTAGTCAAGCACATCGACTTTAAAAGGCAAGTTTGAATCTTCAAAAGCAAATTTTATATCTCTAATGATTTTGGGATCGACTGGATCTTTGAAACAAAGATCTAGATCAGAAAACTTTTGGTGATTACCTTTGACCCTAGAACCAAAAGCATAAAACTTAATCGGAGCTTGGCTCAAAATTTCTTTGATAATTTTTAGATGTCTTTCTTCTAGATGTATCATTGCTTGAGGCTTTCAAGTTTGACTATAAGTTTTTTGTATTCATTTAAAAAATCAGGAATAGAATTAATCACATCATTAGCGACTTCTTCATCGTAACTATGAACAGTCTCGTTACGTTTTTCAATAAAATCAAACCAAAGTTCCGGATCATCAATTAAACCTGCTTGAGCAGCTTGTCTAAATACGGCTCTAGGGCTTGAAGCAAGTTCGCTATATCCTTGTTGAATCAAAACTTTGCGTAAGGTTTTCCAAGCTAGTTCATAAGCAAGTTCGAAAAATTGAATAGCACCAGCTTTGTCTTGATCACTATCAAGATTTTCAAGACTGGATATCATTAATCTTTCTATCCTTTTGAGAGGGGCAAGAGAGATTTGACCAAGAATTAGATCTTCATTTTTCATCTTTAACTTCAGCTTTAAATTCTTCAGTCGCTTCGTTAAGCCCTTGTTTGAGGCTTTTGAGTCCTTTGCCTAGGTTTTTACCGAGTTCAGGGAGTTTTTTGGGACCAAAAATGATAAGTGCAATTACTAGTATTACAAGAACTTCAGGTATACCAAGACCAAAGGGCAGCATAGACTTTTAGTCTAGCATGAGCCAAAAAATAGACCATTCGGACTATCTAGCTCTAAATAGTCTAGTGGATTGAATTATATTAGGATGTCGATAGACTTTATCCAACAGCGCATGGCTCAACTAGATGCTTACATGAATGGCATCGATACAAAAGTGCGCCGTCAATTAGAAACATATTCATCTCAAAGTCTGCAAAGCTTTGATAGTATTCTGGAAAGCTCTCTAGAAACGGGTTCCAAAAAAGTAAAAGCAACTCTAAAAAAAGATGATTTTAGCAGGCTGCCACAAAATTTTGAAGAATATCTCGAAAACACAACTGCAGAAATTGCTAATCAATATGGAGTAGACTTGTCTCCAGCTCTAGTTCGCAGTGTCATTAAGCAAGAATCAGGTTTTAACCCTAACGCGAAAAGCGGCGCAGGGGCCGAAGGGCTGATGCAATTGATGCCAGCAACTGCAAAAGGTCTCGGAGTTTACAATTCACTTAATCCATATCAAAACCTAAAAGGTGGGGTGACATATTTAGCCCAAATGCTCAAAAAATTTGATGGCAATTTACAAAAATCTTTGGCCGCTTATAACGCCGGACCCAAAGCAGTTGAAAAGTATGGCGGCATACCTCCTTATCGTGAAACTCAAAATTATGTTGAAAGCATCATGAGGGATTATTTAACGCGTGAAAATTACCAGCCAGTTGATGTAATAGGTTAAGATCCTATATTCGTAAAGTTGTCATAATCTTCGCTTTTATCCAAATTCGTCAATGTCGTAAGGCAGCTTAGCTGCCTTGCTGCTTACGCAGCGAATAGTCTTCGTTGAAACATTTCGCCGACCACCGCCATCGGCGGTGGTTCCCGGCTAGATTTTTTACCATGGCACGACGGTGACAAATTTGTCTAAACGCTCAGATTGATGGCAACTTTACTATTGTGTGATTACGAGAAAGAGATTTTATAAAGTTTTAAAATTCATTTGACAATTACTAGTGATAATTGTAGATGTAGTTATCATTATTAAGAGGATAAAAAAGAAATGAAATATCTAAAATTATTACTAGTATCAATGCTTGCAGTTTCTATTGCAGCATGTTCACAAAAACCAAAAATCAATCAAGGTTCAATCGTTAGAGTTGACTATAAAGGTACTCTTGCTGACGGATCTGTGTTTGATACAACTGAAGGTAAAGAGCCTTTGGCATTTATGGTTGGCGCTAACCAAGTTTTACCAGCGTTTGAAAAACAAATCGTAACTTTGTCACAAGGTCAAAGCAAAAAGTTTACTATCAAAGCTAAAGAAGCTTATGGTCAGCCTGATCCAAACAAAATCGTAACTCTTCCTAAAGACGGTAGATTTAAAGATGTTGAACTAAAAGAAGGTTCGATAATTTTTGCTAACAACAAAGGACCAAATGGCAGAGTAGTTCAAACTCCAATGAAAGTTGTTAAAATAAACGACAAAGAAGTTACTCTTGACTATAACCACCCGTTATCAGGTAAGGATTTGACTTTTGAAGCTAAATTGGTTGAAGTAAAAGAGCCTCAAGTGGCTCCACCAGCTGCAGCTCCACAAGCAGCACCTCAACCTGCTATGCCAGAAGCACAACCAGCTCCTGAAGCAGCGCCACAAGGCTAAGAAAGAGGAATAGTTAATTCAATTAAAAACCCCGCAGATGCGGGGTTTTTTTTTCTTACTTCTTCGCTGCCAGTTTGCCAGCAGAGCTCACCTTCGCCGCAACGTCTTTGCGCGGGCTAGGAGCTTTGGCTTTTTCTAAAAGTTGTGGATTAAGCTCATCATATTTATCGTAAGCTTCAGCAGGTGCAAGATCTTCGATCTTGTCCATAGCAAGTTGACTTTCTTCGCTAAACGGTTCTAGGGTTGGTTCTTCAAGAACTACTTCCATCTCTGTTCCAGATTCAAGTCTGACATCATCTTTTTCAATAAGTCCAGCAGCGATATAAGCTCCAGCCACTCCAGTGCCTAGCATCAAAGCAGTGTGCATCATGCTACTTATACCAAGACCACCAAAAGGCATTGCAAGAGTCGAGTAACCATAACCAGCGGCAAGCCCAGTAGCGCCGCCTACTATAGCTGCTTTTTTTGCTCTTGGTTTATAAAGTTGTCCATCATTGACTCTTTCGGCTTT
>JAJTHA010000120.1 GCA_021299565.1 Candidatus Caenarcanales bacterium | reverse complement strand
TCCTGAGGAGCCCCGAAGGGGCGACGTGAGGATCCACGTACCTAGATTTCAAAAAGCCAATTTGTGTCCAAGAATAAGAGACTTACAAGCATAAAGTATTGAAATCCCTTGTTTTTTAGCAGTTTCAATTGTTGAAAGTATAGTTGCATGGCGCATTGCCCCGGCAGAGCTTCTAAAACAACCAGAAATCTTTTTGTGAATTTTTGCATTTCGAATCGCTCTTTCAGAACCGTTATTAGTTGATGGCAAATCCTTGTAATTCATAAAAAGCAATATTGATTCTGTATGCTTCAAAAATCTTTTGTAAAGTTTTGTTGCAAAAATATTCTTTAATAAAGGGGGACGCTGGAGATGCGCTATTAATGCATCATTGAACCTTTGAATAATTTCTTGTCTTAATTTTGAATCAAAACTATCACTCCAAATTTTGTCTCTAATTTTTACTGCGCGCTTCAAAAAAATACTAATATTTTCTGACCAAATACATTTTTCAAATTCAACCGAAAACTTCAAATCTCTCTGATAATGTGCAAGACAATGTTGATGAGCTTTTGCGTGGGTTTTGTTTTGAGCAGCATAGCAGTCATGAACCAGAATGCCTTCATAGTCTTCCCCGAAATTTTCTTTAATCACATGATAGCCTCGACTCTTGTCGGCTACATATATGGAGAAATCTTCATTGCACCAAGTCCATAGCTGATGATTTTCTCCATCTACTCTGATGCCTGTCTCATCACTTTGAACCCAATTGGCTCGTTTTAATTCTTGAAGAATTTTTTCTTTGTTGATTTCAGCTTGCTTCAAAGCCTTTCCCAGAGTGTTTTCAATAGTTCCTTCGCTGATTTTGAGATTAAGTATATCTTTGATAATTTGGGTTAATCTATCGTATGGAATTTTCTGATAAATACTCAAGTAAACGATTAATGCCTTGAGTAGATTTCCAAATTGAATTTTTGATTTAAGGTGTTGAGGATATTTGCCGCAGTTAGAATTGTTACAAACTGGGCAAACTTTTTTAATCCTACGATATTCGGTAACTTTTGGTTTAATCTCCGGGACATCGATTTCTTGCCTACTATCAACAACGATTCCTGAGACTGTTTCAAGCTCTGAGTCACAATTAGAACATTTTTCAGGATTGCAATTGATTACTTCATCAACATGTTCAACTTTTTGCAATGTTGAACCTTTGTGACCAGTTTGACCTCCAGAATCTCTGAAGCTTTTTATTCTTGGTAAATTTTTCTTTTTGTAATCCTGTGATGGTGCTTTAGAGCTGTTGGAGCTATCTAAATTTTCGTATCTTGCTAATTTAGATTCGAGTTCTATATATTTTTTTTCTAGCTCCGCATACTTTGCCTTTAATTCGCTTAATTCTCTAAGTAAAGTTTCTGTGTCCAATAATTATTGAGACGTAAACTGCGCAAAAAAGTGGCCGAATTAAAAAGTTTTTATCATACTTGGATCCTCACGTCGCTGCTGCGCAGCTCCTCAGGATGACGTATTTACGGATTGATGGGCTGAGTAGTTACCCAGGCGAATTTGGGTAATTACTTAAGCATAAGCTAAGTCAATCACTATTAAGTCATTGCGAGACTTAGCAAAATTATTTACACTCGCTCCGCTGGGCTCAGGCAAGCTGTGCATATCACCGAATTTACTGGTAGCACGATAGAGCGCAAAATTAACAAACTCTTGTTAATTTTGCTATGCTGGCGAGCACTCGCAAAATGTGTTCCTTCGCCTATTCGCTACGCTTATTAAACTGGATCGCCACGCCACACTGCGTGTGGCTCGCGATGACTTTAAATTATATTTCATGCTTTAATACCTGAGTAGATACCAAAAAATCTCGTTTGGTATCAAAGAGATACTTTGGCAAAATTTTAGTGAAATGGAGTAACTATGCTGCTTGTGTAAGATTTGTTGTTGCACTGTTAGTAATTACTTGAGCTGAAGGCAATTGAATTTTTTGTGCAGCCGCCGCTTCTCTAATTTTTTGAGACACAGAATTAATTGCATTTAGTAGAGTAGGATCTTTGATGCCTGCAGCATTTACTGCTTTTCCTGTTGCTTCTATTTTCATTGACATAGATCTCATTGATTCAGGAGTAATCCATTCACCAGGAGACATTTTACCCAAATTAATAACAAGCTCTGAGGCTGCTGTTTCAGGACTAGCAGTCAGAGATTTTGTTAATAGGCTTTGGTATAAATCAAGATTCGCCAAACTGTTCCATCTTGTTTGCCCAACTAAACTTTCTGTCATTGCCAGAGGCTGACTTGATGCTAGCTGACCAAGCAACTGTTTTATGGCATTAACCACTTGAGTTTCACGATTGTGCGCCATTATATTACGAGTATTTGGATATTTCATGTCAGCAGTTGAGAGAAGTGATTTGATAATGGAAGAAGCGCCAGTAGAATCATTGCTAAAAGCATTCGTTAATTTGCTTATAGATCCGAGTGCGGATTGACTAACTTCCTGGCTATTAAGATGGTCTTCAGCAATACCGCTTAGGTTTTTTGTTAAATTCTCAAGCCAAGTTTTGGTTAAGCTAGCTTCGTGACTGCCACTTTCTGTTTGCAACGCTTTTAGTACATCTGCGCTAGCAAAATCAGTCACTGTCTTAAATCCACCAATATTTAAATTATGGGGAATTGAGTTAGACCTCAAAAATGACTCTAGTGAAGTTTTCAATAATCCTACAATTTGTGTTTCTTCTTGGCTTATAACTGGCTGGCTGATTTGCTGAACCGTGCTCGTCATCACCGGTGTAGCTGGAATTACTGCTGCTGTATTTGTGAAGCTAAAACTTGCTGATGGAATTACAGCAGCTTGGCCAGGAGTTGCTGGATGAGGTGTTAACGCTGAGTTTGTCATAAATAGTATTGTAGCAATACAGTTGAGGGAATGCAAGGATTTCGCGCAAATGTCAAATTATTAATATTTAATAAGCAAAAATGTTACAATACGTAATAGCTATGAATGTTGATAATTTCGCTGGAGTGCCTCAAGTCACGCAGCAGCATCCATTATTTCAAAAGCATAGAATACTCTTCCGGGAGCCTATTAGTGAAGAAGTAAGAGCCAAGTTACATCTCACATGCCCCATAATTAAAAAATCTATCAAACAATTTGCGTCATTTTTTGGCTGGGCAAATAATGGCTTTTCTTTTGGGATGAATTTATTTGCAATTCCTTTAGTCTGCTTTTCCGTCTATATGTTGACTTCGACTAAGCATAAAATTATCGGCAGCGTTCTGGGGATTTTTGCATACTTGTTATTGAAAGAAGCCAAATCTTTTAAAAAAACTGCTGAAATCTCTAAGAATCTAGATAAGGATATCAATGTTGAGGCTTTAATCAATTTTTGCTCTAATCCTCAAGAATCAATAGAAAAGCTTATGAACGCAGCCATTCATCTAAGAAAACTAAATAAAAATGATCCGAGTGTTCATAGAGATCGTGCATACAAATCTATTGTTAGTGATATACAGGAATACTTCCCTTTTAAAGTAGAGCTTGAGAAAAAACTTATCAAACAATAAATTGATCCAACTCCCAAGCATGAACGTGTCTAATTCCATTATTTGGTTTGAGTTTAATTAGATCCATGCTGACAACAATTTTTCCCATTATCTTTTAGAACCATTAATGAAGCCAAATATCTTCAAGCGTTGGTTTTGTTTTATGAACAAAATAATTTAAGCCATTTAAAAAATCTATTTTTAGAAAAGTTTGAGTTTGCTTCTCAGAATTATTTTTTTTGAGATTTGACCAGTTTTATTGAATTAGTGAAGAAAATTCAAAGCCAAAAGACTTTTTTGTTTTAGGTCTTTTACAAGAACACCTTTTTCAACAGTTTTGAGCTCTCTTAATGGAGCTATGTCTTGATCGCTGATTGCCTTAAAAACTTTATTGTAAGCCGAATTACATTTAGTTTTAAATTCATCTGCCGAAAGTTTATCCACCAGATGCTGGGACCTTTTGATTAATTTGCTTTGATCGCTAAGACCTTTAATTACAACAGCAGTCCAATAGCCTAACTGTTCAAAGTTATCATCAACTTTTATAATATTCATTTTCCCTTCTCCTGGGATATATAAAGCAGAAAAGAAATAAATATTGACACGTTAATACTGGTCATGATAATATCCATACATGGGCTTAAAACCAATAGCTTACGCAGCCTGTGGCGCTATCGCAGGACCTAAATTAAAAGTAACAGTCACTCGCTACCAACCAAGTAGACCTGAAGAAGTCATAGCTGAACAAGATTATAGAGATACTTCAGCTCTTCACATGGCTCGAGTAATGGACGGTCTAGTAAGCTCTTATTTAATTCCTCAACAAAAAAAAGCAAATTCACATACTAGTATCAATACCAAGCCCGCTATTATAGTCGGCTGGAGCCCAGAGACTTTTTTTACAGATTTAGATTCTGCGATTAGACAGTATCATCCTTCTGATCAAGTTGCTGATAAATTTGGAATGGAACAAGATAGAGGTTGTGTTCAGCAAGCTGTTTATAATGCTTTTCAAAGATCAGGGATGAAGTTTCAGGATTATTTTTCTGCTTGTAGAGTTGTTGCCGCTAATCCTTTAAGACAGGATTTGGCTGATCAAGAGATCGATCAGCGATGGTCTCAATGGATTACTGGGCATATGAAGAATTATTCTAATGGTGGTGAACAAGGTAAACTCTCACTGAAACAGTTAGAAGCATTTATGTACGATCACGGTAAAACAGCGGTCGAAAGCTTAAGAAATTTAGCGATAGAACGAAACGATATAGAAGCATTTTGGCGGATGTCTGAATTTGATCCTGATGATCCAACCAAAGGCAATAGGTTTTCATCATTTGGTTTTGCTAAATATGGTAAAGCTGCAAAGGCTTTAATTCGCTTGCCTGGCATGAGAAAAGCTCTTGCTGATGGAATTAGAGACGAACTTGGTTTCCCAAGAGATGAAAAACGAAATCATACACATGTCTTATGTCCAAAAGTGAAAAACAAAGACTCCATTGATAGACCATTAACTAATGTAGCTGGGGCGATTTTAAATCAAGTTTTTATTCGAGAAGGACATATGACTATTGATGATTTGCATGCACCTTATGCTTAATTAGACCTCTATTATAAAAACGACTTCAAATATTCTTTACGGTTTTTAGCTTCCGCTGTGTAATCCCCTGTAGGAGCGTATTTGATGTACTGATCATAGGATTTAATAGCATCCATGGTCTTGCGCTGTTCTTCAAGAATTAAACCCGCAAAAAACGCGGAATCCGCTTGTCCTTTTGGATCTAGTGTAAAAGATTTGTTATATGCTTGAAGCGCTTCAAAATCATTACCACTAGCCTGATAAGCAGTCGCTAGATTGTACCAAGCACCGGCGTTGTTAGGAACGAGCTTGATCACTTCTTTGTAGTTTGCAATCGCTTCTTGATTTTCGGCATGAGACTGTAATTCTATTGCTTTTGCTAGTAGCTGATCTGCTTTGCTGATTTCTAGAGCTTTGATAGCATCTTGATAACTGGTTTTTGGATTGAGACCATAGGCTTTTTTGTAATTTAAAAGAGCTTGAGTACTTTGCCCAAGCGCCTGGTAAGCTGCTCCTAGATTGAAAAACAAGGCATCATCAGTAGCTTTTTCTAAAGCAAGTTTTTCATAAATAGTAATTGCTTCATTGTATTTGCCCTGTGATTGTAAAGTTACAGCTTGCTTGAAAGCATCAGCCACAAATTTTTCCTGCTCGTCAGCAACAAGAGCCTCAACGGCTAATTTAGCTTCTCTATGATTGGGATTAATATTGAGAGCATTTTTATAAGCTTTTTGCGCTCTCAAAATATCCTCTTTTGCTTGAAAGGCAGTGCCAATATTGTAATGAATATCAGCGTTATTCGGATTGAGACCAAGAGCTTTTACATAGTAGCTAATACTTTCATCCAAACTACCTTGTTTTTGTAAAGTAACAGCTCTATCCAAAAATAAAGAAACTTGAGTTTTGATTTGGTCTTCTTTTAGAGTCGCCAAGCCGTTTGTAGCTAGTTGATTATTGGGTTCAATTTGCAAAGCACGGTTAAAACTTCTTTCAGCTTGAATAAAATCACCTTTGAGTTGGTAAGCTGTCGCTAGACCAACATAGTTATTAGCAAGGTTTGGAGCGATTCTGATTGCAGCGAGCCAGCCATTTATCAGCGCTGATTGAGCTTCTGCGTTACTAGGATCTAGTTTGATAGCCTGCTCATAGAACCCAATGCCTGAGCTGATTTTGCCGATAGAGACATTGATGTCTCCGAGCTTCATTAGTGGTTTGGGATTCTGCGGGTCTAAAATTTTGGCTTGTTCAAGAGCATCTAAAGCGGAGTTGATATATGAAGAATCATTTGGTGATTTCAGTGCTAACAAATGATAGTTAGTTGCTATTTCGACGTAATTGTCAGAACTTTCTTTAAAGCGATTGATTTCTCTAAGTTCCGCGATTGCTGCTTTGAAGTTTTCTGCTAGTCTCTCGGATCTGGCTTCTAGAAAGCGTTTGACGGTGTCTGTGGCTTTGATGTTGTTTTCGCTTAGTTTAAATTCCAGATTGGCTCTTGCGACATCGTTCTCGTAATTGTAATAAATAGCATTTCTAAATTCTCTAGAAGCCCCTCTGCCATCGGTTCTTTCGGCAAGATATTTACCGTAGTTATTATGAGCAATGCTGAGATTTGATTTGACTTGTTCGTTTTCAGGATCAAGTCCTAAGGCTTTAGTAAACGAATTAATAGCGAGTTGATAATTGCGGTTGCTGTGATAATTAATCCCCTCATTGATAAGTCTTGCGATTTCAGATTTGAGTGTGGTTTCGGCACGAAGCGGCAAAGCCAAATTTGCTAAAACAATGGTTGCAGTTAAAGAGATTTGTATAAGTTTTTTTTGCATTTCAGGAGGGGTTTAAATCCAATACAATAATCTTAATTCATAGAGGTTAAACTTGGGTAACGCGTTGATTATTTTAAATTTAGTCAATAATACTTTGGACTGAGCGTTATATATTCAAAATCTGGGAACAATATATAAATACGACACGACCATAGGTACTTTGTGGCTGCGTAAATTTGGGAGATGGGCTTGCTTTATAGCTAATCAGGCATTAATATTTCCTTAATGCGATCAGCCTAAAATGCAAGACAAGCAATAATGCAAGAAGAATTCTACAATATCGCGAAAGCATTGATTTACGCCCTTGAAATAAAGGACCCTTATACTAGCGGCCATAGTTATAGAGTTTATAAAGTAGCTAAAGAACTTGGTTTAATGTTCAACTTGAGCACTGAAGACCAATTCAATCTAGAAGGCGGTGCGCTTTTACACGATATCGGCAAAATCGGTATCAAAGACGATGTTTTATTTAAGCCATCATCTTTAACACTTGAAGAATTTACCATCATGAAAACACATGTGATTCTTGGTGCAAATATTATTTCTCAAATCCCAAGCCTCAAACGTTGTCTGGAACCGGTTTTGTTTCATCATGAAAGAGTTGACGGCAAAGGCTACCCGCATGGTGCCGCTGCTGATGAAATACCATTCATTGCCAAAATCACCACTATCGCTGATGCCTATGATGCAATGACAACTAATAGAGTTTATATGCCAGCTCGTAGTCCTGAAGAAGGTTTGGAAGAAATTTTAAGACATTCAGGTACTCAGTTTGAGCCTGCAATTGTAGAAGCTTTTACAGATTGGTGGCAACGAAAATATCGTGAAAAAGATCCGATAATTAGTGCTGACTATCAATATGGCAAAATCAAAGAAGAAGTAATTCTTGATTTGTCTAGATTTCATTAGATGTTTAAAGGTAACAACTCAGCTGCCATAAGCTTGAAAGTATAATTTAAGGTCATTGCGAGCCGCGAAGCGGCGTGGCAATCCAGCTCACCTAGTGCATCGTGGACTCCCACGACCTGCTACGCAGGTCTCGGAGTGACTTTATGGTTATAGATTTGGCTTATGCTGAGTAGTTACGTTTAAAGCGATCTCTTCAATAGCATACTCAAGCGCTTCTAAGCCAATCTCTGAACTTGATAGAGAAAAATCAGCTTTCATCACTCCGTCAGGATAGTATTCACGAAATTTGCCCGGAATCACCCAACCGATATTTTCATTTGATACTTTTTGTTGTGGACAAGTGTATGAATCTGGCATGCTCATTGAGTTTGGAACAAGTGCCATAGTAACTGATACTTCTGTTGGAGTGGCGTGATAACCTTCCTTCTCGCCAAAATATTTTTTGATGATATTGTTCTCAAGTCCAGGCATCACCCACCAATTAAAAAAACTAAACTCTAGATCTTTAAACTCATCACCCACTTCGGCAATTGCGTTCATGAAAGGACCTTTATTGCCTCCGTGACCATTAATGATAATGATATGTTTGAAACCGTGTCTCTGTAAGCTTCTCACCAGATCAATGATGATGTTGATATAAGTAGTCGGTCTTAGTGCCATAGTTCCAGCAAAACCAAGATGATGCATTGCCATACCGTAATTGAGCGGTGGCGCGCATAGTGTTTGAGTTACCAACGCTACAGCGTAAGCAATGCCCGTAGCAGTGATATGATCGATGCCAAGTATCGGCACAGGTCCATGCTGCTCTGTACTGCCAATCGGCAAAATAATGCTTTGTTTTTTTTCTAGGTATTCTTTGATTTTGGGGCTAGAAATATTTGCAAGTAAATACGAATTAAGGCTAGGATTTAGTAATTGATCCGGTTTTTCTAGTAATCTTTTAATATCATCCTTCATCGGCATGATATGCATTGTATCTTGAAAGGGACTATTATTATACGTATATGTTGAAAAAAAGCACAATTCTAATTGCTTTATCGTTAATTTCTAATGCAGTTTTTGCGCTTGAAAATAATCAAGATTCTAGATTAGATTATTTACTTAAAAAAGCCAAAGAAAGAAGTTCTACAGCCGAACCAGTTCAAAAAACCGAAACAGTTAAGCCAGCACCTACACCAAGCCCTGCTCCAAGCAAAGTAGCAGAACCTGTTAGAGAAAAATCCTATGAAGAATTGATGCGCGAATACGATGCAGTTTTGGGTGCACCATCAAGTAAACCAGTTGAAAAACCCGCAGCACAAAAACCAATAGTAAAACCACAAGCAGCACCAGT
>JAJTHA010000073.1 GCA_021299565.1 Candidatus Caenarcanales bacterium | reverse complement strand
TTCACCCTTAAAACCAATTGGAATATATTCAACAGTAATAGAAGTATTTCCTATACCATTGTTTTGCTTAGGAATAGGAAACCTGGTTCCTTTGCCTAAAGATACCATTTCGCCTGAATGTGTAACCAAAGAAAATTCATTGACTATCCTTAAAGCTCCTTCTCTCAAAAGATCATTGAGATTAACATTGAGAAAAGCTTTGTCAAGAATTTTCACAGCACCACTGACTAATGAACCTCCAACTATTTGAGAGCTTAATTCAGTTACTCCTTTAACTCCGATTTGCTGCAAAATTGAGGATCCCGAGAAACCACCTGTCCCAGAACCTAGACTAGGAGAGGCTAGCGTAGCAGTTCCAAAAGAACCAGCTAGATCGCTAGCTGTTGAAGTCGCACTCAAGCTTGACAAAAACTCATCAACATATCTTGCATCCATTTCAAGAAATCTGACTTTAATAGCGTATCTTTTAGGTTCTTTAATTTGAATATAAGAAATAACTTTTTCCTCTTCGGAAGCCAAAATCAAATCTCTATACAAATTATTACTATCAATTAATTTATTGGTATTTTCATAAAACTCTGCGAAACTAGATTCTTGATTTTGTGAAGAGTTATTAGAAGTATCATTTTCTGGTTGTTCTAGATTTTTCTGTCTTAATTGACCACCTGGATTAGAAAAGATTTTGACACCCTTGTCCCCAAGAACATTTGCAGCAAAAGCGACAGCGAGCATTGCATTTTTTGCATTAGCTACTTTGCCTTTTAGATATATATGAGTTTTTGGCGAGGAATCAATATTTGCATTTTGATTTGTAGAAATAACTTTGATTCGCTCTTCTTCAGTTGCTTCTTTCATTCCAAAAAGTTTATTTAACTCATCTTCTAAGGCATCATAATTATTTTGCACAAAAACTTTTACCTTAATTAACTCCTTGCCAGCCAAAAAAGTTAGTTCCGTACTTCCTGCTCTTTTTGCCTTTATCAAAAACTTTTTATAACCAGCTGCACTTGCTTCAAGTTTTTCAAGTTCAATATTATCCATGCTTTTATCAGAACTTCCATAATGAGCCAAAGAAACTGGCTCAGCAAATTCAATAATTTCTGTTTCACCTTCCTTTAAAGTTTTCTGAAATTTAAGCGCCTCTTTATTACTAAAGCTTAGTACCGGTGAAGCTTTTGCAGAGGGCAAAAAACTTGTTACTAATAACAAAATTGCTGATATTTTTACTAATTGATTGTTTTTCATTTTTTCTCCTTAAGTTAAAATTTGACTAGACTGCATCATATGGTTTAAAGCAAAAATCATTGGCATCAAAACCACAAATAAAAGCAATAGTATTGGCATGATTAAATAGAGCTGAAGGTTTTCAATAAATGTTTTTTGCTTTATTGTTTTTGCCTCAATAAACTTTTTTTCTAGTAGCGTCATTTGATCTTTTAAAGCAGCTTTACTGGCACCTTCATTTGCAGCCAACAAAAAACTAATTAAATCTTGCTGAAGTGCTATAGAACTGGTGCTTGCCTTCAAAGCCTCTTTAGTACCTAGTTGCTTTATCCTAGTAATTAAATCTCCAATTTCTTCTTTAAGGCTTGACATAGTACTTGGCATATCAGCATAAATGAGCTCCAAAGCCATTAATAAAGGGGTTTCGGTTTTGATTATCAAAACTTTCATGCAAGCAAATAAATGTTCGAGATTCTCGCTGATATTTTTATTTCTAACTTGAAGAGCAAATTTTGGTTCTACTAGAATCAATACTATTAATAGCAGTGCCATAATTAGAAGTAAAATATTTTTATAGATAAAAGTTAATAAAATAAATGCCCCAAAAATCAAAAGCGCTTGAGTTAAAGTTTGCAAAAGCTCTTCGTTACTACGTTTTAGCTCAGAATATTCTTGCTCTAAAGTTTGGATAAATTTATTGGGCAAAAGATTATATATAAACTGTCCCACATTTAACAACAAACTATTATTATTTTTGAAACTTTGAAATTTATAGTTAGTAAATGACTTACTAAGAGTTTTTTGTTCAATCCAATAATCTCCAGCAAAAAACAAAGAACTAGTAAAAATTAAAGCGAACATGAGAATAAAAATCAAAAGCAACATTAATTCATTCTCCTCCAGCAACAAAAGACAACAAGAGTATAAATAGCCCACAATATGGCAGCTGAAGCAAAAACCACCAAAGGTCTTTCATTAGATGTCCACCAGCTTTGACCAATTGTAGAGCTTAGATTTGGCAAAACCCAAAACAAAACAGCAAAAAACATAATCACAAAAAAATCTAAACTAATAAAAGCCACCAATATAGTATTTTTTTGTTGCTTGCGATTCGAGAGTGTTTGAGCAATATTTTCGGTTGCCAAAATCATGGCTTCTTCCTGGTTATTATTAAACTTAAGCTGCAAAGCCAATAATTGAGAAGCTCCTGCTAAATCCATCAAATTATATTTCTTTTCTAAGCTTTTAAACCAAAGAGGAAAATATTCAAGTATGTTTCTCTGATTGATATTGATGAAAGATTTTAGATCATCCAGAATAAGTGATTTGGGTGAATTAGATATAGTGAAATTCAAAGCATAATCAATAGTCGTACCACTACTTAAATTATTTCGAATCAACTGGAAAATTCTCTCTAAATCATTCAATAAAAGCTCTTTAAACTTTGTTGAATGGTGATAGAAATTTCTGAAAATATATGCCATAGAAATCAATGGCGCTAAAATTGACACAAAATAGTCTTTGGTTAGCATGGGTGCAATAAATGCTGAACTAAAAATGATTACTAAGAATGACGGTAATAATAATTTAAAAAAAACTTTGTCTCCTACAAGCTTTGTTAGTATAGGATTTTTATCAATCAATTTGGTTTCTATCGAATTGATATAATCTGACTTTTTGAAATTTAAGGTTTGAAGCAATTTAAAATTTTGGTTGAAAGCCAAATACTCATTAGAACTTGCTTGGAAATTAAATAAAAACAAGATTGACAAAAAACAAACTAATAAAATCAAAAGTATTACCACTTATAGTCCACTCCTCTAGATTTGAAATACTCGATTATTTCCTCGCAAAAATTACTTTGCTCATAACCTTTTTCTGGATTGAACTTAAACAATTCTATAGCTTTGAAATGTCCTCCGTTCATCTCATCAAAACCTGTCACATAGAAAACATTAGTTACTCTTCTTTGCTTATCTATTGGGCTTTGTTCTACCAAAAGCAAAATCTGGACCATTGAAGCAAGTAGATGTTTAATTTCATTTCCTTGCGGTGATAAAGGATGTTGTTTACATAAACTAGCTAATGTATTGAGTGCTTGATCAACTAAAAATTTATTAGATCTCAAAGTGTAGTGAAAAGTCATCAGGCAACCTAGAATAGATTGTGATAATTGTAAAATCTCCCATGCGCTACCATCTCTAGCTTCAGAAAGCACTACATAACGCACACTATGGCGCTTACAGGCTTTAGTCAGACGAGTCACATCAATATCTTTTTGTTCTTTGGAATCATATTCTATTGTGCGCATTTTAACTAAATCATCAATTCTGGGTCTTAACTCTGGCGTATCTTCGATAGTGGCTTTTCTGCCCATACTTAGAGGCCAGTGTTCTGCCAAAGCACTTAATAATGTAGTTTTACCAGAACCCATGGTGCCAGCTATTGCTACTGTAGTACCAGCTTTTTGCATTGCCAGAAAAAAATCTCTCATTTTTTCATCAAACATATTAAAATTCATCAAATCATCAAGGGCATAAGGATCACCCGGATGAATTCTTAAAGTCATGAAAGGCTCTTCTGAAGCCGGGGGCAATATAGCAGAACCCCTGATATAACCACAAGGATGCTCAAAATCTGCAATGGGGCTAATAGAATTAATTTTGATATTTGCTCGAAAAAGTAGATTGGATTCAGATATAATTCTTTCGATTATAGAAACTAGTTGATCATTTGATAAAAATTTTATCTGCCAATCAAAAGACTTATTGGCAGCATCTATAAAAATTGTTTGAAAGTTATTGATTCTAATTTCCGAAATATTGGAAATTAAAGTTTTATTCAAAAGCATTTGATAGACTGGGTTTGACTTGATATCTTCAAATCTTTCTAAAATTCTAGAGATAATCAAAAAAGTAATAGGTCCGTAGTAAATAAAATCATGTATCAATAAAGTTTTCACCCAGATTTTATCAATATTGCTTGGTGGGTCAATAAAACTAATCCCAAAATTACTAGGTTCATTCAAAAGCTGATCAATAAAAGAAGCTAATACTTTTGATTTTTGAAACTTTAATTCAAAGAAACTTAATACATCAATCTGATGAGCGTTTAAAGCAACTTCATCTAATTTGGCTTGTAACTTTTGTGCTATCTCTGATTGCGACTGTACGCTTAAAAACTCTTCTAAGATTGGATAAAGAGTTTGCCTATACAGTAATATTTTGTTTAAATATTGACTCTGATAAAAGCTTGTGTTTAAAGTTTCGTCTAGTTTATCATCAAATAATTTTAAATCCAGCATGATGAACCCCTTTCTAAATCACTCAAGAACCTAAACACTCCACTTGACTTGTTTTGAACTGAATTAGTTCTACTGAAATTACAATGAGCAATAATTTCTTTGGTAAATTTCACCAAGGCGTCATTAGGATTTGGGTCTTGATAATCTTCCAAAAATCTATAGACCTTCTCTGGCTGATAGGGCATTATGAAAGGCTTTGAGCCGAATAATTCTAGCCATTGTGTGTCATTTAATTTCGAATAATTATGATATCCATTATGTTTTGGAGCCATAACGGTTGTTAATTTACATTTGTATTTATCAACAAATAGATTTTGATATTTTTCTATATCATTTTTAAGCTTCAAATCATCTTGAACAAAAAGAATTACTTGATTGGCTTTTTCTAATAATTGTTGATTGAAAAGTGAATTGAAATCATTGCCAATATCCCATAAAATATTTTCAGCAAAATTACTAGCCAGTGAAAGAACTTCACAGAGACTTATTGAGCTTTGACCTGATAACTCCTTTGCCAAAAGATTTAAACTGGCAGCAAGATAGTCAAAATTAATATCATTTTTGAATTGTAAAGATTCTGTTTTTGTGGAATTTGAAATTTTTTCAGCGAGATTAAAAATATAATTTGAATATTGTTGATCATAGTCTAACTTATTTTCTAAATTATTAAAAGCAGTCAAGTAATAGCTTTTAGGTGACATGATTAGTCTAGTTAAATAGCCCAAAAACCAGTCATTGTCTTTAATAACATTTTGATTGCGAGATTTTAAGGCATTAAAAATGGAATTTGAATGTGGTAAGTCTAAATATTTAGCGATGCCAAAATTATTAGTACTTTCACTCAAAAGCACAGGACCATAGTTACCCAGAGCATGCGCTAAAAAAATTGAAAAGAAACTAGTACCCAATCCTCCAGCACTCGAAGCTAGAATAGTTAAATTAGAAATTTTGGAGGATTTCTCATTAGAAAGAGATAATTTATCGGCAAAGTTTTTAATTGAATGAAAATCTTCCAAATCAGCACCCAATTTACCAAAAGCACTTCCCTCACTGGCATTTGCCTCAGGCAAATACACCACTACGCGAAAGTTTTTAGGGTATTTATCATGTAAATCTCTACACAGTTCAAAAGCTTTGATTTTATTGGCTTTGGCATTTATCAAAACAATGCCTTTATCAAAATTCTGTAGATGCGCGAATAAAGCTGAATAGTTATCTATTTTGCTTAATGAATAAGCACGAGAACTGATATCAATAATTGTAGAATTGAGCACCGCATCTATCTCGGTCTCTGAAACAAATAGCAATTGGTTCATTGTTGAATTACCTCTTTTTGGTTACCTTTAATAATTGTTAATGCCTGAAATTGATTTTTAGCAGCCTTTTTGACTGAGGATCTTACAATTTGAGCTTTTACAGGAATTGGATTAATGACTATATTTTTATTGTGATAAGTTAGAGCCAAAGCTTTTGAAGAATTTAATTTTGTGATTTTGGCAATAAGATCTATAGGCACCGCTAAGGTTATATGTCTTTTTGCATTTTGATCATAAGTCACTTGCCATGGGGCTTTGCCGAGTGGCTGGGAATCAACCAACAAAACCCTAACTCCAGAAGCTGCTAACTTACTTGTGGCTTCACTTGTATCATAAACATCCAATTGATCTTCAGGTTTGATAAAAATATTGAAGCCATTTTGTGGCACTTCAATATCTAATAAGGCTTCATTAGCTTTTAAGAGGCTATTTAAACCCGGCAGAGCATCTTTATTTGCCAGATACTCTTGTCTTAAAAAACTATTTTTATAAACAGGGATTTTTACTACTCTGCCTATCAAATTTTCGATACCGAAAATCTTGCCAGAAGCCTGATCAACACTGCAATTAAACAAAGAATTGACTTCTTGTTTGCTTGTTTGATCCTGAGTTTTGATATGATCAAACTCTTCTTTATAAAAAATCATTGGCTTAAGATCTTGAGCATTAATGCTTTCTCCAATATCCATATCTCTAGCTAAAGCAACAACATATATTGCTTCAAATTGTTTGAGATCATGAATCTGCTTTTGCATTGATAAAAATTTCCATGTAATTACAATAGAAATAATTACTATCAATACAATCAATATTGGAGCAAGAATTTTGCGATTTTTGTAGCTATAGTCCCAATATAGACGGCCAAATATATTCGCCTGGGGCTCAAGATCTAAAAGTTTCATGTTTTTCCTTTAATTAAATACTGCTAAGTAAAGTATTGATTCTGGTTTGAACAGTAGTGTTGACCTGTTGTCCACTTGTTGTTACCGTATTAGTAAGTCCTTGAATCACCGGTACTGAAGCGCCTATAATTGCTGCAACCAAAGCACCATAAATTAATATCTCTTTCATGTTTTTATCTCCTTGAATTTTATTGTTTGTCCTTTAACAAGATCAAAAGATTCTTGTCTCTCACGCTCCTGTAGTATAGTTCCGCTCATCCCTAATAAAGCCGCTACACCCGGAATCAAGCCATGAGATCCAATTGCTGAAAATATTCCAGCACTTAGCGCATGATTCAATCCCGACTGCAAAACTACACTACAAGTATCATGAGAATTTTTACCTGATCGTTCTATACGATAGAACTGATCTTGTAAAACTTTTTTGAGAGAATCGTCTTTGATCAACTCAAGTTCGATATCAAAAAAATCTTTCTTGACATCAATAATACGAGCTAAAAAAACCTGGTCTGCATAAGTGAATTTCATCAATTCACCTAAACGTGGATAATCAATGTATTCAGGTTCTAATAATTTGATATGAGAATTTTCTGCTAATTGTTTCTTTTGATTTAAAAGATCCATTTTAGATTGCACGGAAGCTTGTCTCTCTAAATACATGGCTGAGCAATCCAAGTTAAAAACCGTAGATTTATCAATTGCTTCTGGCATTAAAGGAAAACTAGACTCTAAAAGAGAAGCCAAAAAATCTTTTAATTCTTCGTTGTCATTATCCTCAGAATAAAGCAAGTATAAGGCTGTAACTTTACCTTGATGATCTAGTTTTAGATCTAGATTAACTGCAAGTCTCGGCAAGGCATCAAGCGCTTGATCCATCTGCTCTAGCCATACTGTAACTTCTGGTCTATCACTAAAATCCAAATCTTCAAAGCGCACATTTGTTTCAAACTCTGTTTCAGTGATTTTTGAAAGATAATCATTGTTGAGATTCCAACTGGCTTTAGCTGGCCAAGAAGTTATCATACAAATTAAAATTAAAAAAGCTATTCTCATGATCTAATAAATGGGTTTTTGTTATATCTAATCTCACGAATTATTGCTGCAATCGCTCTTCCATCTGAAAAGCTTCTGTAGCCCATCGCAATATATGAATTGCAGTATTTAAGAGCTTCTTCTTGTCGACCACTTTGAGTAAGCACTCTTATTAAAGCTTCTGTAGAATCTCTCATCAAGAATTCTAAAGACTTGTTACCTTCCTGATATTGCTTTTTAGCAAGCACTGCTGCCTCTAAATATCTTTGGCTAGCTTGTCCTAAAAATTCAAGCCCTGAGCTTTCTAAAATTTGCGCGTAATCAAATCTATATTTGGCTTCTGTCGGATTTTTCAAAATCGCAAATTGATAAGGTACCATAGCTTGGGCAATAACTTTAGGATTAGATTGACTCAAACCCTCTGCATGCCAAGAGTTAGCTACCGCTATCAAAGCTTGATTATCAATGCTTTCCAAAAAATTCTTAAGGCTTTCGTTTTTATCCTCTGTCGTACGAGCAAGTCCTAATTTGGCTTTGGTACTGCTTGGATCAATAGCCAAAGAATTTTTATAAGCTTGATAAGCTTGATTGGTATAACCCAAACTCTCAAGTTTATCAGCGAGTGCCTGCATTGAAGCGGCATCTGCTTTGCTATAAACATCTTCATGAAAAACCGAGTCATTTTTCAGACTATTTTTTAGACCTGGGTCCAAAGTGTTCATGAAGTTTTCTAACGAAGAGGGATTTGACTGAACCTGATACATTGTTCTATCGAAAGCCTGTACCTGAGCTTGATGTGGCAAATTAACATCACTTGATAATTGCGGCAAGACATCATCACTAATTATTCTTTCATCGGCTAATAAATCTTTTGAAATTTTTGGCTCATCAACAACTGTTTGTTCAATAGGCATTGGTTCAAAAACAATTTCATAAGCTTGTCCTAACAAAACTTCTCGAACTACCAATTTAAATTTCTCGTTTTGCTTAGCAAATGCTTTGATGACGATTTCATCTTTGGCTTTAAAAAGTGATCTAATATCAGAAACCGAACTGCTAATCATCAAAGGGTGCTTTGAATGAAAAATTTGTCTTGGCACTTGCTTGGATAATCTGGCATTTTTAATAATTATTTTATTAGCAATAGTTTCTATTTCTGGACTTGCGCTAGTTTCCATCAAAAAGCTATCTGTGCCCGTAAAATAAATATTGTGAATTCTTGCAATCTCAAATGCATAAGCGCTTAACTGATGCATAGATAAAATAATACCAGCCAAAAATAATACTTTTATTTTTTCTAACAATTTCCCTCTCCCGTATTGAACTAAATACTCAAAAATAATTATAAAATTATTCTGAACAATTAAGGAATTATATTATCAGACTCAAAATAAATTTGGCAAGGCCTTTTTAAAAATTTGTGGAAAACCCCTATAAATTAGGGGTTTTCTTTAGCTATACACACCTAAATAATAAGCAGTTTTAGTTTTTTGCAGAATCAAAATCAGCAAGTATTTCTGAAGCATGATTAGCTGGATCAACATTTGGATAAAACTTGAGTATTTTTCCGCCTGGCGCTATCAAATAGGAAATCCTTTTGAGGAAAATCCCTTCAGCATCATACAATTTGGCAACAGATTTTTCAGTATCTGAGAGCAGAGTGAATGGTAAATGATATTTTTCAATAAACTTTTTGTGGCTAGCTGGATCGTCAGAGCTGATACCAAAAACTTGAATATTTCTCTCTTTAAAACCTTCGTAATTATCACGAAGCATACAAGCTTCTTTGGTACAGCCAGGTGTATCATCTTTTGGATAAAAATAAACCAAAACATACTGACTCGAATAGTCTGAAAGTTTGTGTGATTTGTTGTCTTGATCTAACAATGTAAAATCTGGAGCCTGTTCTAATGTTTGCATATTAATTTTTTCCTTTGAGCTTTTTTCATTACAAGCCTGCATCAAAAAAGTGCTAGAAAGCAGTAATAATAAAGCGTATATCTTGTTCATTAAAATCAATTATAGCACTGATGAAGTCAGATCCAACCATTGATGCTCTAATTCATCTAATTGAATTTTGATTTTTTCTAAATCACTAGTTAACTGAGTCAGTTCATGATAATTATCAGCAATAGCTGGGTTAAGCATTGCCTCTTCAATTTTTGATTTTTCTTTTTGTAATTTTTCTATATTTTTTTCTAGAGTTTTAACTTGCTTAGGACTTACTTTTGATTCTTTAAAAAGCTCATACTGAGTAGGTTTTGCAACTTCGGAGACTGGTTTTTTTAAATTGTCAGTGCACTGAGACATATACTCTGATCTCTTTTCTAAATAATTTTTGTATCGGCCTTTAAAAACAATTAAGTTGCCTTTATAAAATTCCCAAATCTGAGTTGCATGATTTTCAATAAAATATCTGTCGTGAGAAATTGCAATTACGGTTCCTTCGTAATCTTTGAGAGCGCCTTCAACTGCTTCTTGTGAAGGGGTGTCTAAATGGTTCGTAGGTTCATCCAACAATAAAGTATTTGGACCAGTTACCATTAATTTCGCGATTGCCAATTTGGCTTTTTCGCCCCCACTAATTAAGCCAACTTCTTTATGTACTTGATCACCACTAAAAAGAAATCTTCCTAATATTGATCTAACCTCATTCTGGTGAGCCTTTGGCATTGCTTCTTCTAAAGTCTGAAACACTGTTTTAGCGGAATCCAAAATCTGCAATTGATGCTGAGCATAATAACCAATCATCACTCTCTCACCAAACCTAAGACTACCAGTAGTCGGCTCTTCTAAGCCCATAAGTATTTTGAAGAAAGTGGTTTTACCACAACCATTAGCCCCAAGAATAAAAACTCTTTGTGGCTCTTCTTTAGTCCACTCAAGATCCAAATTTACTTTGGCAAATAATTTATGTTCACCAAAACTTTTTGATAAATTTTCGATTTTGAGCACTTCTCTATAACTAGGAGTTATCGTGGGGAATTTGAAAAATAATTTTTTGAGATCGGATTTTGGTGCTTCAATAATTTCTATTTTATCTAATTGTTTTTCTCTACTTTTTGCTTGAGTACTTTTTGTAGCACTTGCTCTAAACCTGTCTACAAAAGCCCTTTGTTCTGCAAGAAGTTTTTCTTGTCTTGCTGCTGCTGCTGCCTTAATCTCTCTATTAGCTTCTTTTTGGATTTTGTATTTGGTGTAATTACCGGCATAAAGAGTTAATTCGCCTCTTTCAAGTTCCGCGATTTCTGTAACAACTTGATCTAAAAATCTTCTATCGTGAGACACAACCAAAATACCTTTAGGATAAGTTCTTAAAAAGTCTTCTAGCCAAGCGCAAGCCTCCATATCCAAATGATTGGTCGGCTCATCCATAAGAATCAAATCTGCTTCTTGTAATAAAACTTTGGCAAGATTAATTCTCATCTGCCAGCCACCGCTAAATTTATCAACTGGTCTATCAAGCTCATCAAGACTGAATCCTAGCCCTGTAATCATTCTGCCGATTTTTTCATCTAATTTGCCAACATCATATCTGTCTAATTTTTCTTGAATAGTAGCCAGCTTGATAAGAGCTTCTTGCATTTCATCATCGGATAATTCAGCAAGACTTGCAATGATTTTTTCTTCTTGCTTTTGTAAAGTTTGGATTTCATCAAAGACACTATAAAGCTCTTGCTTTAAAGTATTTCCAGGAGTTAATTCTGGATTCTGGGTAAGGCATTTGACTTGAATATTGGAAGCCTTAGTAACTGATCCTTCATGCGGAGCCATTTGTTGCATCAAGCACTTGATCAAAGTGGATTTTCCAGCACCATTGGCTCCAACTAAACCAATACGGCTTTGGGTGGTGAGTTTCAAATTAACATTGAACAAAATCACCTTTTGACCATAAAAAAGACATAGATCTTGTGCATGAATAAGCATGAAGCCTCAATTATACTTAATAAGTAACACTCACAAATTTATAAACTTATTAAATTCTTCTCCGCTCTAATCTATCCCCTAGACCCCAATCTAGAAAAAGCTTTTGAAAGAATCCCTAATCTGATGTCAATACTACGGTTATTTGCAATTAGGGGATTAACGTTATAAATTAGATATTGTAAGTATGATGAAAGTTAAAGCCGCGGTTGCATGGAAAGCTAATGAACCCTTATCAATAGAAGAAGTTGACCTAGAAGCACCTAAAAAAGGTGAGGTTTTAGTAAAAATTATTGCAAGCGGAGTTTGTCATACTGATGCTTATACATTATCCGGTTCTGACCCTGAAGGAATTTTCCCAGTAATACTTGGACACGAAGGTGGAGGGATTGTTGAGGCGATTGGGGAAGGAGTAAGCTCTCTTGCAGTTGGTGATCATGTGATTCCTTTGTACATTCCAGAATGCAGAGAATGTGAATTCTGCAAATCAGGTAGAACCAATTTGTGCCAAAAGATTCGAATCACACAAGGTAAAGGATTGATGCCAGATGGAACCAGTAGATTTTCCAAAAATGGAAAACCCATTTACCACTATATGGGTACATCAACTTTTGCAGAATATACTGTTGTGCCAGAAATTTCACTCGCGAAAGTCAATCCTAAAGCACCCTTAGAGAAAATCTGTCTTTTAGGTTGCGGTGTAACAACAGGAATTGGAGCTGTTCTAAACACTGCAAAAGTCAAAGAAGGCTCGTGTGTTGCGGTATTTGGGCTTGGTGGAATTGGTTTATCAGTAATTCAAGGAGCAAAAATAGCAAAAGCTTCAAGAATAATCGCAATTGATATCAACCCAGATAAATTTGCATTTGCCAAACAATTAGGAGCAACTGATTTCGTGAATCCAAAAGACTTTGAACAAGCAGTTCAAGAAGTCATTGTGGAGATGACTAATGGTGGAGTAGATTACTCTTTTGAATGCGTCGGCAATACCAAACTCATGAGAGCTGCACTTGAATGCTGTCATAAAGGCTGGGGAGAATCAATAATCATTGGAGTTGCTGCGGCGGGAGAAGAAATCAGCACTAGACCTTTTCAATTAGTGACAGGAAGAGTGTGGAAAGGATCTGCCTTTGGTGGGGTAAAGGGCCGCACAGAATTACCAAATTACGTAGATAAGTATATGGCTGGAGAAATAAATCTGGATGATATGGTCAGCTTCGAAATGCCTCTCGAACAAATAAACAAAGCATTTGATTTAATGAAATCAGGTAAAAGCATCAGGTCTGTAATTAGATTTTAAAATGAAGAAAATAAAGTCAATTAAATGTTTTGATAGTGACGTAGATTTTTGGGAACACGACTCTAAATCCACTAAAACCAAAATGCGTTTTTCAAGCTTTGCACCCAACAAAGAAGTGAAGTCTTGCATCATTTGGCTTTCAGGTCTTACTTGCAATGAAGAAAACTTCATGATTAAAGCAAATTCACAAAAAATTCTTTCAAAAACTAACACCATGATCATTTGCCCTGATACATCACCAAGAGGCTTGAATCTAGCTGGTGAGCATGATTCATGGGACTTCGGCTCAGCAGCTTCTTTCTATGTAGATGCGAGCACAGAAAATTATAAAAATAACTACTTGATGTTTAGTTATATCAATGATGAACTATATCAGCTAGTTAAAAGCTTTTTTTCAGTAACTAAAATCTCAATTTTTGGTCATTCAATGGGTGGACATGGGGCCTTGATAAGTGCACTCAAAAGGCCCGACCAATATCAATCGGTGTCAGCATTTGCACCAATTGCTAACCCTGTGAATTGCCCTTGGGGTCAAAAAGCTTTTAGGGGTTATCTAGGAGATGACAAAAATTTATGGCATCAATATGATAGTTGCTCACTTATTAATCAAGGCAAAATTTTTAAAGATACTATATTGATTGATCAAGGAACGACTGATGAATTTTTGCATGAGCAACTACTAGTTGAAAATTTTGAAAGTTGCTGTAAACAAAATCATCAGAGCCTTAAAGTGAATTATAGAGAAGGTTACGATCATAGCTATTACTTTATAAGTACGTTTATCGAGGATCACATAAAGTTTCATCAGGAAAGACTAAGCTAAAAGTCAATATTTGGATATATTTTCATTCCAAATATTTTCAGAAACTTCTCCATAACTATGATTTTTACGACGTGCAATAAATAAATCAATAACCAAGGTTTTTTCTATATGTTCAAGAATAAATAAACTTTTGTTGTCAATTTCCTTTTTGATTAAATGCTCAGGCAATCTTCCCCAGCCTAATCCTTGCAAAATCAATTCTTTCTTGGTGTAATCATCTGACACAAAACATTTTGTCGCATCTTGATAAACGCCTCCTCGCACATGATGTACATGTGAATTGGTGCTTCTCAAAACAATTTGAGGATAATGCTGTAAATTTTCTAAATTTTGTTCTTTTTTGGCAAGCTTGAAAAAATCATGCTCTCTATTAATCACCAAAGGCATTTTCACCTCTAAAAACTTTTTGTATTGTAAGTCTGGTGAGTTACTATTAGTTTCAATAATTGCCAGATCTACTTCTTCATCGATTAACATTTGCTCTCCACTCAAAATCTCTCTATCTAAATTGATAGTCGTTGAAGGAAACTTTTTGGAGATTTTTTTTATTAGATTGATAAAAGAAGGCAGTGGATAAAGAAGCGATGAACTGATTCTAAGTTGAGACTCTATATTGTGACTTAATTGCTTTGCCAAAAAATTTAGTTCATTACGTAGATCTAGTAGTGTTTCTGCCTTTGCCAAATACATTCTTGCCCTAGAGCTAAGTTTGACTCTATAGGAAGATCTGTCCAAAAACTCAAATCCAAGTTCCAATTCCAGGCGTTTAATTGAAGCACTAATTGCTGACTTTGCCATAAAAAGCTTTTGAGATGCAGCATTGATGCTGCCCGTATCACGAACGGCTTTCAAGATTTCGATTTGTTCAATATCCATAATGTTCTATAATACGAACATTATAGTATCATTTTTGTTCTATCAGAAGATATATTCCAGGGTACTATGTTTTATGTAAGCAAGTTTAAAGGAGAAATACATATGAAAAAACAGATACTAATGACAATAATCGCAGCAGCTCTAAACGCTCAAAATGCTATGGCTCAAAACTATAATATCAACCAAAGTTTAAGCAAAGTAGAATGGCAAGGTAAAAAAGGCATTGAAATGCTTGGTTCACACACCGGTGGAATTGCTATCAAAGAAGCCAAAGTAGATATTAACAGCAAAGGTGCTATCACTAAAGCATCAATCATTATGGATATGAAAAATATCAGCAACTCTGATTTAAGTGGTGATTTGCAAAAAACTTTATTAGATCATCTCACAGGTTCTGATTTTTTTGATGCAAAGAAGTATCCCGAAGCAAGCTTTGTATCTAAATCAATTAAAGCCCTCAAAAACAATCAATATGAGCTTTCTGGAGATTTGACAATCAAAGGTAAAACTAAAGCAATTAAATTTATCGCTCAATACAGTAAACCCGATAACAAAAATAAGCTAGTAGGAAGCTTTAAATTTAATAGACTAGATTATGGTATTAAATATGGCTCAGGGAAATTTTTCGCTGGACTAGGCGACAAAATGATTCATGATGAAGTTGTAGTAAATTTTGATTTAGTTGCATTGCAAAAATAGGAGCAATCATGTTAATTCGCAAATCTGATGACAGAGGTCAAAGCAAATTCAAAGGACTAATTAGTTTTCATAGTTTTTCTTTTGGGGACTACATAGACCTCAACCACAGAGGATTTGGGAGCTTGAGGGTTATTAATGAGGATGAGATTTTACCAGAGATTGGCTTTGATACTCATCCTCACTGGAACATGGAGATTATTACTTATGTTTATGAAGGGACTTTGAGTCACGCGGACAGCATGGGCTACAAAACAGAAATAAGAACTGGCGAAGTACAAAAAATTAGTGCAGGGACAGGGATAGAGCATAGTGAATATAATCACTCAAAAACAGAAGCCGTAAAACTTTTGCAAATATGGATAGTTCCAAAAAGCAAAAACACTAGCCCTAATTACGAACAACAAGCTCTTGATCCAAATGCAAAAATACAACTTATTGCTTCTGGGGATAGTCAAGACAAAACTCTTACTATTAATCAAGATGCCAAAATTTATCTTTTAAGACTAAAAGCTGGTGAGCATTACAGACACGAGTTACAGCATAATAAATCTTGGCTACAAATAATTAAAGGCGAATTGAATTTTGATCAGCTAAAATTAAGTCAAGGTGATGGCTTAGGCTTAGAAAACCAAAAAGAGTTGAATTTTCTAGCACAAAAAGATTCTGAATTATTGATATTTGAATTATAAAAGGAGATAAAAATGCAAACACAAAAACTTTTCGAGAAAATACAATTAGGAAATATAGAACTAGAGAATAGGATAATCATGGCTCCGATGACGAGAGCGAGAGCAGGCAAAGAAATGATTGCTAATGATTTGATGGCAGAATATTACAATCAAAGAGCTAGTGCAGGTTTGATTATCACTGAGGCAAGTGCTATCTCAGAAGAAGCAATAGGCTGGAATGAAGCTCCGGGAGCTTTTACTGAAGAGCAAATGCGTGGCTGGAAAAAAACCGTAGATGCTGTTCATGCACAAAATGGAAAAATATTTTTACAATTATGGCACTGTGGAAGAGCTTCGCATTCGAGCTTTCATCCAAAAAGCGGACTAAGTGTTTCTGCGTCTGCTATTGCAATTAATGAAGAATACATTCATACGCCAACAGGCAAACAAGCACACGAAGTGCCAAGAGCACTTGAACTGGATGAAATCAAACGCATAGTTAATGATTATGCACAAGCAGCCAAAAGAGCTATAGAAACTGGCTTTGATGGAGTTGAAATTCACGGAGCAAACGGTTATCTGATTGATCAATTTTCACAAAGCACATCTAACATTAGAACAGATGCTTATGGTGGTAGTATCGAAAACAGATCAAGATTTTTGTTTGAAATAGTTGATGCTGTTTGTAAGACCATAGATTCTAAAAAAGTCGGAATTAGAATTTCTCCAAATGGAATTTATAACGGCATGGGTTCAAAAGATTTCAGAGAGTTGTTTTTATATGTTGCAAAAAATCTCAATCAATACAATCTAGCTTACTTGCATGTTATGGATGGTTTAGGCTTTGGCTTTCATGATTTAGGAGAACCAATGACACTAAAAGAATTTAAAAATGTATTTAAGGGTCTTGTCATTGGCAATGTTGGTTACACAAAAGAAAGTGCTGAAGATGCTATTTCAAATGGCGATGCCGATATGATAGCTTTTGGAAGACCTTTTATTTCAAATCCTGATCTAGTCGAGCGCTTCAAAAATAACCTAGAATTAAATCCTGAAGCACCTATGAACCTTTGGTATTGTCCTGGAAAAGAGGGTTATACTGACTGGCAAAATCATCAAGATATTGTCGCTGTATCTTAAACACACTCATAAATGCTAAAATCTCTTGCATGCTCAATAAATTATTGGTTTTGCCTGTTTGCTTCATTGCTAGCTTTAGCTCAGCAAGAGCTTCGGAATTGAAAGATGCTGTTCAAAAAACTTCTGAACACCTCAAAAAAGATTCTACTGAAATATCAGATGCTTTAAAAGAAGATTATGAGAGAAGCTCAAAAATAATCAGTAAAGAAGCCGATAAAATCATGGCTGAAATCAAATCTCTAAAAGAAGATTTATCTAGACACGGTAAAGCCGCTGATAAAAGCCGTGAAGAAATATCAGAAACACTTGGCGATAAAATCGATGAGCTAAAAGACATCATTGATTCAATTGATTAATTTATGACAAACAAATTGGCACTTATTACAGGTGCATCTAGTGGCATTGGTTATGACCTTGCCTTTGAGCACGCGAAACACAATGGAGATCTAGTTTTGGTCGCAAGGCGAAAAGCTCAACTAGAACAATTAGCTAGTGAACTTAGAAGCAAATATCAAATAAAAGTCTGGGTAGTTGAAAAAGATCTTAGTAAGAACAACGCTGCATTAGAAATTTATGAATGGATCAAAGCGCAAAATCTACAAGTAGATTATTTGATTAATAATGCTGGATTCGGTGGTTATGGAACATTTCATGAAAGAAGTTTTGAAGATGATAGCAATATGATTCAAGTAAACATAGTTGCTCTGACTCAGCTATCTAAACTCTTTATGCCAGATCTGATTCAAAGACAAGGAAGTCGCATTATGAATGTCGCTTCAGTAGCAGGTTTCGTTCCAGGTACATTTCAGGCTGTTTACTATGCGACAAAAGCCTATGTACAAAGCCTTGGCTATGCAATTAACGCCGAACTGGAAACAATCAAAACAGATCTAAGAGTAACTACTTTGTGTCCTGGGCCAACTTCTACCGAATTTGCACAAGTCGCAAAAGCTGAAGACATAAGAGCCTTTAAATATCTCAAACGCGGTGTTGACTCAAAATTTGTCGCTGAGTATGGTTACAAAGCCATGCTTAAAGCAAAATATATCGCTACACCAGGTTTTGATAATCAATTACTAGTGCATTTTATTTCTAAAATTGCCCCAAGAATGCAAGCAGCAAGAATTACTAGATTCATGCAAGGCAAAGACTAAGAAGCTAACACAAATGCTATTATCTTAATAGTGTTTATTCACGGTGCTGTTTTTGCTATTACTGGCAAGGCTGAAAGGCCAAAAGTTTTTTGCACCTATGCAAAAAAAATAAATGGGCACGATAAAGAACTTGAGATCAACCAGAAGCTAAGCGTTTGCAAAGAAGTAAATATTGATGATAAGCAATCTCTGAAAAATATTTGTAGGAGTATTTTAGATACTGTCGCTGAAGTTATAAAATTACAAGCTCAAGAACAAGGGCTAGAAACCAAACCAATACCAATAATTTTTGGAAAAGACTCTAGAGTAAAATACGATCTGAAAAAAATCACTAAAGCTTTTAAAGACGCTTTTGTTGAATTTTATGCAGCACATGGGAAAAAAGATGTAGAAAATCTTTTTAAAAAAACAAAAATATATCTTGGGAATTTTGGGACTACAATTTTTGAAGGCACAAATAGAAGCTCGGCAACTAAAACAGATCTCGCTGAAGGAATCATCCAGCAACAAAATGAAGAACCTTATCCAGAAATCAATCAGGTACTGGCACTTTTAAAAACCAAAGCTATCAATGGTCATAAAAAAAGTATTAGATTATTGTCCAATTTTGCTTATGATGCTGGCAGAGCAAATGGAATTACCATATTAAATGAAGACAATCCAGATCAAAGATTTGCTTATATTTATTGTTTTGATAAAAAACTTCAAGACTATCCTTTTTTGGATTTCGTTAGCTGGCATCCAAAAATTAAAGAAGCTTTTCGCAAAGGACATGCTAAGGGTAGGCAATCTCCTATACAAGTGGTAGTAAAGGGAGCAAGTGAAAGCCCTGTCTTACCTTTTGCAGATATATTAAGCTGTTATATCCAAGATCGTTTTCAAAATATTCCTAATTTACAAAGCGATAAGTTTAAACGCATAATAAATAACGCAAAGAGATCATTAAAGCGATTAATTCCTTAAAAATTTATCTTCAACGCTATAATAAAGTTATGACTGTAGAAGAAAAACTTAAAAAACTAAATATCACTTTACCTGCTGCACCAAACCCCGTTGCCAATTATTGTTCATATGTTGTTAACAACAATATTGTTTATATCTCCGGTCAGGTTAGCAAAGATGGCGACAAGCTTATCACAGGTAAATTAGGACTTGATATGGATCAAAATACAGCGATTGAAGCTGCTAGAGTGTGTGGGTTGAATTTACTCGCTCAGCTCAAAAGCGCTTGTGGAGGAGATCTTGAGAAAGTCAAACAATGTATCAAACTTACTGTTTTTATTAACTGTGGACCAGAATACAAAGACCTGCCACCAATTTCAAATGGAGTTTCTGACTTGATGGTAGAAGTTTTGGGGGACATAGGACGTCACGCCCGCTCTACAATTGGCATGGCAAGCTTACCGTTTGGTGCGGCTGTAGAAGTTGAGGGCACTTTTGAAATATGTTCGTAAAAAAACTTTTGGATTGTCCTGAGTTTATCGCTGGAGACAATACTTTGCTGAGAGAGATTTTGCATCCTGATAAAGCTGATCTTGATTTAAGATACAGTTTTGCTCATGCAATCGTAAAACCTGGCAAAACAACTTTTGAACATGCGTTAAAAACCTCCGAGATATATTACATACTAGAAGGCAAGGGCATGATGCAGATAGATGGCGAAGAGCGTTTGCTAGAGCCTGGTGACACAGTATATATCCCACCAATGGCAAGACAATGTATCACAAATGTTGCTGATATTGATCTCAAATTTATTTGCATAGTAGATCCTGCATGGCGCAAGGAAGATGAGATTGTGTATGAATAAAAATGTAATTTACTATTACCAATACTGATTTTTAAATAAAAAATAACGTAAATATTTAATTAATGGGTTATTATAAATATGTCCATTGGGCTGTACCTCAGCTGGATAGAGGACTCGGCTACGAACCGACACTACATTATATAAAACCTAGATACGTTGCGGCTTTGATAGAATTGTTAGGGTACAAG
>JAJTHA010000109.1 GCA_021299565.1 Candidatus Caenarcanales bacterium | reverse complement strand
CAAAAAATATAATTTATCAATCGCAATATCCCCAAATGCCATACCTTCATTAGCTTCTATTTGATAACTCGACCTCTCAATTTTGTCTAAAGCTGCTCTAAGACTTAATCCATAGAGATTATGAATTTGGTCTGCTTTCAAAATCAATTCACCATCAGTAATCTTTTCAAAAAGACCCAAATAACTTGTTGCAGACTGGGTATCATGCAAAGCAGTATCCAAACGAGCAATAATATTTTCTTTAAAAGTATAATTACTAGCTTGAAAAATTCCTTCGAACTCTGGCTTGAGAGCGTAAATTTCAAAATGCAAATCTAAAGGCGCTAAAGCCTGGTCCTTTTCTTTAAGTATGACGATTGCATTTGTGACGGCTTCAGGATCACCAGTAAGAGTGAAAGAACTATTCTCATATGTTTTCACAATAATTCTTACTTCTTTGGGGAAGTTTGCTCTAATTATTTTTTTTATATCGTCAATATTCAAAATATTTGGAGTAAATATTTTTACCAATGGTGCTTTATCCAAATTTGCTACAAACTCCTTGGCATAACGCACTTGCTCGGTGTTACCTACAACGATAATAGAATTTTTGCTAGGGTCCAATGATGCGTGTGGCTTTGTTGCTCTTGCGTCTAAAAGAGGAATTAGAGGAGTAAAAAAACCTTCATTGAGAATTTGCATCATATCAGATGCTTTATAAAAACTTAGAGGTATGGAAATATATTGCAAGCCATTTAATTCATAGTTTGACAATATCAAACTGGTGCCGTGAAATTTGTATTGGAGATTAGCGAGTTTTGCAATATCCTCAATTGCATCGATAACTTTTTGATGAGTTATCGTAACGGAAACTGTTTTATCAAGCTCTTGGGGTAAAACTATATTGAAATCTCCGACTTTTGCAAGTAGCAGCAAAACTTCAGAAAGCATAATGTTTTTGAAACTAAAATTAACTTCTTTATTCAGGCTATCATTCACCTTTGGACTAGGCAGTAAAACTGATTCAGTGATAATAGGGATTTGAGAAGCTGAAACACTCAGAAAACAAAAACAAGAAAATATTACTAAAGCTAATCTCACCATGCAACATTTTACAACGACAAAAAATTTTCTATATGTTCTATTTGGTTTTGATGTATGGCAATAAAATCAAAACTAATATTCACAGAATTAGGATTAATTCCCTTTTGCAATAAGTAGACTTGTGCCAAAGTCTGCAATTGCTCTATTTTTTTAGGATTTAGAGCATATAAACTCATTGACATAGACATTGAACGATATTTGACCTCGATAAAAACGTAGTATTCTTTGCCAAATCGTTTCGGATCTATTGCGACTATATCAATTTCACCTTTATTGGACCAATGCCAGTTCCTGTCTATGATTTTAAAATTTTTTTTGACCAGAAAATTTACTGCTTGCTGCTCTTGTTTTTCTCCAAGTTTTCTTTTGTTTAAAGGTCTCTCAATCATAGGTTAATATTAATTCAGCACAAGAAAAGCAAAAATATTATCCGGGACTACCACCAATGAATAATTATTTAATAAATTCACTATATATCTTTCTAGGAGCAGGTTTTGGAGCTTTGCTTAGATACTTAATGGTCATTGTTGTTCCAAATTTACAGCCGATCATGCTAGTCAATATCTTGGGTTCATTTGTCATTGGTTACACGAGTCATAAAATTAATTCCCCCGAGTTGAGACATCTAGTTAATACTGGTTTCTTGGGTGGTTTAACAACTTTTAGTACATTTAGTCTGGAGATTCTAAATTTTGGATTTAATCAAGAATTCATAAAGGCTAGTCTATATGCTATTTTGAGTGTGTTTTTAGGTTTAGTGGCTTGCTATCTAGGCTATAAACTATAACTACTCAGCATAAAGCTAAATCTATCATTATAATGTCATCGCGAGCCTCACGCAGTGAGGCGTGGCGATCCAGATCATTGATATAAACTGGACTGCCACGCCGCTTTGCGGCTCGCAGTGACCTTAAACTATACTTTCAAGACTTAGTAAGCTGAAAGTTACAATAAACTCACCTCTAACATATAATAAGTAGTTAATGAGGATAAAATTCATTTCGTATGGTCACAAGTTTTATGAAGAGCAAAACATCGCTCCACCAAACTATGATTTTTTATTTAGTCTAAGAGATCTCAAAAACCCGTTTTGGGTCCCAGAGCTCAAAGAATACAATGGGCTAGATCCAGAGATACATGAATATTTTTCAAAAGACGAAAATATACAAAGCCGACTTAGTAAAATCTGTGAAATAATTCGTGATTTCATAGAAGACTTTAGCAACAACGAACACAAAAACGAAGATTCAGAACTTGTATTTGCTTTCAAATGCACCGGCGGTAAACATAGATCTGTTTATTTTGCACAAAAGTGTTTTGAACAAATTCAAGAAACAAAAGCTCAATTTTCAAGATCCATAGATTGTATGGTGGAACACGTAGATTTATCAAAATATCTACCAAAGGCAAATACTTGAAAAAAATCCGCAAATATTTTTTACCTGGTCTCAAACGCTGGATATTTTTCATGCCAATTGGCTTAATTGCCATCGCTTTTGGCATAGCCTTAGTTTTTAAAGCTCATCCAGTTACAAGAATTGCGCAATTCACTTGGAATACTTTGTCATATATTGCTGATCATGTACCCCCAACTGCAAGCGGGATAGTTTCGATTATCCTTGGAATATTTCTACTTGCTTATGCTGTTTTCAGATCCAGTAAACAAGTACTAAACATTGTTGCTCCTGATCAAAACTCACTATTAGATACTTTAGATAGAATGCACATGGCAAACAAAGGTGTAAAAATCGTTGCTATCGGTGGAGGCACGGGGCTATCCAACATGTTGAAAGGTCTCAAAGTTTACAGCAGTAATATTACAGCAGTTGTAACAGTTGCTGATGATGGAGGCAGTAGTGGACGCTTGCGTGAATCGCTAAATATAGTGCCACCAGGAGACATTAGAAACTGCATCGCAGCACTCGCACACGATGATGAAGTTATCACACAACTTTTTCAATATCGTTTTGATGAAGATTCACCAAAAGATCTCCAGAATCATAGTTTCGGAAATTTGTTTTTGACAGCTTTAGTTGAACTGGGCGGATCACGAAATATGGCAGATGCTGTTAAGCAAGCTTGCAAAATTCTCAAAACCCGCGGAAAAGTACTCCCTGTGAGTAATACACCAATGAACCTTGAAGCTTACCTCGAAGACGGTCGTCTTATCAAAGGAGAATCTGCGATTCCTGAAGCTGGAGGCAAAATCAAAAAACTTTTCTGTACTCCACCGATTCCACCAATATTGCCTGAAGTAATAGATGCAATTAAAGAAGCGGAGATTATTGTTTATGGTCCTGGAAGTCTTTATACATCAATTATTCCTAATCTACTTGTCCCTGAACTTATTAAATCAATCAGCAAATCCTCTGCTCTCAAAATTTATATCTGCAATGTAATGACTCAGCCTGGAGAAACTTCTGGTTATACTGCGGCGAACCACGTTGAAGCTATCAAAGAACATACTCAAGAATATAATGCTGACTTTTCAAAACTTCTGGATTACATTGTCGTCAACAACTCAAGCCCACACAAAAAACAACTAGAGAAGTACGCTGCCGATAATCAATATCCTGTTGAAGTAGATCAAGCCAGTCTCAAAAACCTTGGACTCAAAATTTTTCCTACCAATCTGATTCAAAGAGGCAATCTAGTTAGGCATAATCCAAGTAAATTAGCTAAATCAATTATGGAGATTTACTCTAGCAATTTGGGGCATAAGAGTAAATTAATTAGAATGATGTTGAATAAATAGCCTGAGAGCAGCTCAAGAAGAGGATCAGGGATTAGAGTTTGATATTTTTGATTTGTCGTTTAATCTCTGTAAGAGTTCAAGCGGAAGTGCTTAGAAACAAAGTATGCTTGGCTTTAGTATCCCTGATAAAAACGTTTCTAAGTTTATGATTCAGGTTTTGCTTTAATCAGAACTTAGAGCCAGGGGATTAGGGGTTTCCAGTTATTTACATAATACACGCAACCTGTCATAATACATCCTGTGCTATTAAGTCAACTTCAAGAATCAATAAGAACATACCTCGTCACCAATGCCTCAAAAGCTAAAGGTAAAAAGTTTTTTGATGGCCTAGATAATATATTCAGGCTTGCCTTATCTAGCGAGCAGAAAACTGAACAGAACTCCGGAGCCGTAAATCAAAATCTAGTTAATATTGCTAAAGCATATTTTGACCTAAAACAAAAACCTAATATTAGCAACAGTCATCGAAGAAGAATTTTTGCTGAATCTGCTGCATATCTAAATAATATCAAGGCAATTACATTAATTCAAGAAATTTACATAAAGCAAGTAAATTTTTACAAATCGAATTCTTGGACTAGGAAAAATTTAACAGAAGTCTTTATTGAATTAGTAAAAACAAAGCCAAGTAATGAAGAACTAAAAGCAAGAATAGACATTTACAATAAGCAAGTAGATTTATTCAAATCGAAAAGTTGGTCTATTGGAGGTTTAACAAATGCCTTTATTGAATTAATAAAAGCAAAGCCAAGTATAGAAGAGTGGGAAATTTATAATAAGCAAGTAGATTTATGGATATTGCAAGGTTGGAATACTCAAGCTTTAACAGAAGCCTTTATTGAATTAGTAAAAACAAAGCCAACTGGTAAAGAATTAGTAGCGAGAACAATACTT
>JAJTHA010000173.1 GCA_021299565.1 Candidatus Caenarcanales bacterium | reverse complement strand
CCACCTGCTGCTGCAACAAAAATAATTGATATCCACAGAACTGATAAAACTAAAAACTTAACTGCTTGTGCTAAAGCGGTAGAACCAGAGATTTTATCTCTCGGGTGGTATCTGTTGAGTAAATCTAAATCTATAGCTTTTGAAGACATGGTCAATAAGAACAAGTATACTCTTAGTTTCTAACTAGAGCAATTCTTCTTTTTTTACCATCGCAAAAGACAAAATACCCTCAACGGAAAGTTCTTCTCCAACTTTTCCGATAAAATCAAATTTACCAAACGGAAACCTGAATTTATTCATTTTAACTTCCAGATCCAATCTGTCTCCTGGAACCACTTTGCGTCTAAATTTAACAGCCTCTAAGCCAGTAAAAATCCCCAAATAACCTTCTTGGTATTCAGACATCAACAACATTACGATACAAGATAACTGAGCCGCCGCCTCCAACTGCAATACTCCTGGCATGATTGGAATCTCACCAAAATGCCCCGGAAAATAAGGTTCGTTAACAGTCACATTTTTGAAGCCCTTAGCGCGTTGACCTGGTATCGCCTCGGTAACTCTATCGAGCATTATGAAAGGATATCTATGAGGTAAAACTCTTTGGATTTCTTTTATATCTAATTGAATTATTTGATCGGTCGTCATTATATGTATTCTAGGCTATCACAGGTTCAGATGAAGTTTCCAGTTCAAAAGCCTGATGTATAGCTTTAACTGCTTTTTCTGCTTGATCAGGAGCGATGATACAGCTAATCTTGATTTCACTTGTGGCTATCATTTGTATGTTAATACCCTCTTTAGCGAAAGTATTAAATAATGTGGAAGCAACTCCTGGTCTATTTATCATGCCTGCTCCAACGATCGAAACTTTTGCAATATTCGAATCAGAAACTATCTTGGTGCCTTCAATTTCTTTTAGTATTTCTTGACAAATAGCTAAAGCATCTTTCAAATCTTCTTTAGGCAAAGTAAAAGCAACATCATTATATGTCTCTCTAGGAACTGATTGTATGATCATATCAACACTAATATTTCTCTTACTGAGCGAGGTGAAAATTTTACTAACAATACCTGGTTTATCAGGGACACCCATTATCCCAATCCATGCCTGCTTGGTATCAAGTGCTACTCCAGTGACTGCTTTTGTTAATTCCATTTCTTTTATCCTTTTTAGACTAATAACTTTCGTACCTTCTTTTTCAGGCTCAAAACTACTTCTCACTCTTAAATCAACATTGTATTTTTTTGCTAACTCAACAGAACGAGGGTGCAAAACTTTTGCACCTAAACTTGCTAGCTCTATCATTTCCTCGTGACTAATTAATTCAAGCTTATTGGCATTTGCAACTATACGAGGATCAGTAGTATAAACTCCATCCACATCTGTATAAATATCACAGCGACAAGCTTTGAAAGCAGCAGCAAGTGCAACAGCTGAGGTATCAGAACCTCCACGTCCAAGAGTCGTAACTTCGCCTTCTTCTGTAATGCCTTGGAAACCTGCGACTACAACTATCTCTCCATTAGCGAGATGTTTTTCAATACGCTCTTTTTTAATTTCTGCAATTCTAGCTTTGTTGTGGGCAGACTCAGTGATGAAACCAGCTTGCCAACCAGTAAGTGAAACGGCTGGATGACCAAGTTTTTGAATACTCATAGCCGTTACAGCAATCGAAACAAGTTCACCAGTTGCAAGTAGCATATCAAGCTCTCTGCCTCTTGCATTTGGATTTACTTTATTGGCAAGATCTACTAATGTGTTTGTTGTTTTGCCCATTGCCGAAACAACTACAATCACATTATGCTCTTTCGCTTCTCTTATACAAATTTTACTAATTCTTTCAATGCACTCAGGATCAGCGACTGAGGTGCCGCCAAATTTGACTACTAATGTTGTTTTTTTCAATGGTGCCATTGTTGATTACAATCAGGATCATTGTATCAAAAACTAATGGTAACTTTTGTGTCTATTTTGCTAATTTTCCTAGAGCCAAATATACTAGTTACATTATTTATTAAGTCACTATCATCATTTGGTGTACAGATGACAGTTTCAGTTACTGGCTCCTTCAAAGGAAAGCAATCACCATTTGGGCTTGAGTAGAGATTACCCGAACCTGTTGTTTTGTTTAATTTAACAATATACAACTCGTCATTTTTGCCGAATCTAGAAGAACTAAGTATCAAAAAATTATTAACCAATAATCCTTCTCTCAAACCTGTTATAAAATCTGTTTGATTAAGCTTATCAAGTCTAGTTGAGCCTTCTGTTAGTTTATAAGCAAATTTATAACCAAGATGATGAGCTTCAATATCTTTTACAAGTAACTTAAAATTTCTTTTACCGCTATTTAAAAACCAAGCTCCTGAAAGCCTTGTGTCTATTTTATTAAGGTTATTAGTAATGCCATCTGGAATGCTTGCAGTCAACGGTATATTTCCAGCATCCACTCCGACTTTAACCAGTTTAATATTTTGTGTAGTTCCATCGTACAAGCTAGAACCATCACAGGATGCTGAATTGTCGCTAAGCCTAGACTCGTATTTTTTGACAACAAGATTAGAGGCTTTACCTACTAAAGTACAGTTTGCTGTTCTAGATTTAAGTTCTAAACCAGGGCCTCCTCCTAGAGTAAAATCCAAATCCACGACATAAGTAGTTGTATACCCAAGATCTACCAATTGAAATATCACAACTTTATCAGTCATCAAACCTTGTAATCGAGAAGGATTGATAGTGGCATCTGACGCACGAGTATAATCAAATCTCGCTAAATTATTTCTTGAAACAACCAAATTAATGTCAATGTTCTCAAGAACCTGCCCACTAGAATTGACGATTTGCCACTGACCAATTAGATTGTCAGCGTCTTCTTGGGCGCTGCCGGCCTGAGCCGCAATTAATGTTGAGAACATTAACGCGAAAAATGATAAAAACGCCCAAAAGTTTTTCTTAAAATTCATTGCTTAGTTCAAGACTTGTATTAGCGGCTTTTGTTCCTGGAGTAAAAGTTAGGAGATGTGTCATCGCGAGCCCTCGAAGAGGGCGTGGCGATCTCTTTCGATATCACCGAGGGGGATTGCTTCGCTCCGCTCGCAATGACGTAACACTAATTCGGACAGAAAAGTTGAATGCTGAAACATAAGTGATCTAAATAAGTCTTTAACTTAGTGCCGCTACTCTTAATACTTTTAATT
>JAJTHA010000217.1 GCA_021299565.1 Candidatus Caenarcanales bacterium | reverse complement strand
GATTCTACCTGCTCCAATATTTTCATGACCAACTTCTGAGTTACCCATTATCCCAGATGGTAGCCCCACATAAACGCCACTTGCATTCAAAAGAGTATTTGGTGAATTAGCGATTAGTCCGTCATAAAAAGGCGTGTTAGCTGCTTCAATAGCGTTTGCTTTTGAGCCGGGATTATATCCCCAACCGTCTAGAATCAATAAAAGAACTTTTTGCATTGATATCAATTATATCACTGAGCAGTTAAAGCCTCTCCTTGAGTGGGTTTGATGGTCTCGGGGGCTTGAGTGATTTGTGAGGCTTTATTGAGTTCAAAAAACTCTTCAAAGATTTTTCTTGCAATTGGTGCAGCCACACTACCGCCGTGTCCTCCTCCTTCAACAAAAACAACAACAACAATTTGAGGATCCTCAACAGGAGCGTATGCGGCAAACCAACCGTGAGTTGTATGAGCATAGCCATGTACTTCAGCTGAGCCTGTTTTGCCTGCAACTTTTATTTCTTCAAATCTTGATGCCCCGCCAGTTCCATGATCAACACAGGCTTCTAGCCCTTTTTTAACTTTGCGAATATTTGTTAGAGAGACGTTTTCAATTTTGGTGAGATATTCTTTATCAGGGTCTTTAACTACGTGTGGTTGAGCAGTATAGCCTTCGTTTGCAAATCCCGAAAACATTTTGGCTACTTGTATTGGTGTCACCAAAAGAAAACTTTGCCCAATTGCGTAATGCAGAGTATTGCCAGGATACCAAGGCTCACCCCAAGTCTTTTCTTTCCAGGCTGGATCAGGAATAATGCCTTTGTATTCACCTAAAACTTCTACTCCTGTCTTTTCATCTCCTCCAAATTTTCTAGCTAATTCTGCGATCCACTCAGGTCTCATTCTTTTAGCGATTTGATAGAAGTAAGTATCTCTTGACCAAGCTATAGCTTCGGTCAGATCCATGCTTCCCGTGGCATTGGTCCAATCCCCAAATTTAAAGCCACCAAAATATATTGCACCTGATACTGCTAATTTCTCGTCTTCTTTTACCACTCCATGTTCTAAACCGGCAAGTGCAGTAAAAGGTTTCCAAATACTACCAGGAGTAAATGCATGAATAGATCTATTGATGAAAGCTTTGCGTTTCATTAGTTCGTTGAAAGTATCATAGGGAACAGGTTTGGTGAAAATGTTTGGATCATAACTTGGTGAGCTTACCATGCAATATATCTCGCCATTTTTAGGATTCATGGCAATTACGGCTCCCATTCTTTCACCAAGTTCTCTTTGCGCTATTTCTTGTAGCTTTTGATCAATAGTCAAATGTAAATCTCCGCCTTTGATAGCTTTTCTTATGACCAATTGATCTCTATCGCTTTTATTAAGACTCTTGCCGAATCTATCAACAGCAACTCTAGCTTCGCCTTTTATACCTTGTAGGGTTTCATCACAAACTTTTTCAACACCATCTTTGCCTACTATATCTCCCATAGTAAGTCCTCTTGAACGTCCCTCTTTGAGTTCGTTTTCACTTATTTGTCCTACGTAGCCAAGTAAATGAGCGCCAATTTCATTATGAGGGAAGAATCTTATGGCTTGTTCTTGTACGCCGATCGCAGGAAGTTCTTTGCTGTTCTCGAAAATTTTTATAGCGGTTTCTATTGAGATATTGTTATCGACAGCTATTGGTAGAGGAGTGCTCGGATCAATTTTATTGATGATTTCTTCTATTTGCTCTTTTGGTAGATCAACAAGTTTGACTAATGCTTCAATTACACTATCTTTCTCTACTTGAGTTTTTAATTTGTTTGCATAAACAACAATACTGAGTGATTGCTTGCTAGTCGCCAAGACTTCATCGTTCCTGTCATAAATTACACCTCTTGGGGCTAGAGTAATAGCAGTTCTTGAAGAATTGTTTTTTGCAAGAGTTTGAAATTTGTCATGTTCAAGGATTTGAAGTTGAAACAATCTTAGACCCAGTAGTCCTAGCAAAAATACAACAAAATAAGAAAGTATATTGGATTGGTTCATTATCTTTTAGAAAGCCTGCTAAGATTTTATCAGCACATGATTGAAATCACCAATCTAAGTAAATCCTTCGGATCAAACAAGATATTTGAAAATATTAATTTAACAGTAAAAAAAGGTGAATTAGTAGCTTTAGTTGGATTCTCTGGTTGTGGTAAAAGCACGCTACTCAAAATTATCGCTGGACTTGAGCCTAAAGATTCTGGTGAAGTTAAACTGTCTAGTAACAAGCTTGGGATGGCGTTTCAGTATTCGGCGCTCTTTGATTCACTAAATGTTCGCGATAATATTGTCTTTCCTTTAATCATTGGCGAACATATTAAAAAACTTCCTTCTGAAGATGAACTGAATGCGATTGCTGCTCAAAAGCTAGCATTGGTTGGTTTAACCGGAATAGAGTCTCAATTCCCCAGTGAACTGTCTGGAGGGATGAAAAAACGTATAAGTTTTGCAAGAGCTATTGTAAATGATCCTGAAATTATTCTTTATGATGAACCGACTGCCGGGCTTGATCCTGTGGCAAGTACTATAATCGAAGATTTAATTGTCAAAATACAAAAGGAAACCAAATCGGCAGGCATTGTAGTCACCCATCAGGCGTCGACTATAAAGAGAGCCGTGGATAGAGTGGTGATGCTTTATGATTGTTCAATTGTTTGGCAAGGTAGCCCAAAAGAATTATTTGATAGTGCTAATTCAGATCCTTATGCCAAGCAGTTCAGAGATGGCACAGTTGAAGGTCCTATGCAAGTCAAGAGTTGATTTCTTTGCCGGAAAAAACATCTTTAAAAGCACCTGATATTTCTTCAAGTTTATTATTGCCTTTGGATACTTGTATCGTAGCCTCAATTGATGTTTCACTAGTATGAGCTGCAACAGTCTCTTTGATGCTTTCAGCATTTGGATTATTGTCAATTTGAAAAGAAATATTTGAAACATCTTCAGCAGTATCTTTTATTAAGGCCTGGATGATTTCTGGGGATCTTGCTTGTAATTTATCTTGCAAAAACTTGAATTTTTCAGGAATAAAAAATACAGCAGAAGAATTGTTAATAGTCGCAAGCTTCGCTTGGCTACTGACGAACATGCCTCGTGTACCTGGACTTAGATATTCCATGTATCCTTGGTTATTGTTCTGATTTACTACTGCTGTGCTTGTCTGTTTGGCAATGCTTTCTGGCTTTGGAACTGCAGTATCAACAAAAGGTTTAATCGGAATAATTTCTTTGGTCCCTGATTCAAGTCTTTCGAGTCTTGTCATTAGATCTTTGATTACCAAAATATCTTGTCTATGAGCGATTTTGACAAACCAAGCTCGTAATAGACTTTTTGATTTACTTGATTGTCTTAATTTATATTCAAGCTCTGCTAATGAATCGATGATTTGAACTATTTCAAAATTTTCTATTTTTTGTTCTGAAATAATATTTTTTAAATTATGTTGCTCACCTGAGTTGATTGCTTGCAGGAGCTTTAATAAATAATCTTGTAATTCTTGGCAAATATTTATAGCATCTTTGCCCTGAGTCAAAGCTTCTTCAATAGTCTCCAGCAAGGCTTTATGATTGCGCTCAAAAATCCCCATGGTGATTCTCTCCAAAGTATTTTGGGAAATAGCACCAAGTAAATTTAGTATGACCTCTTCGTCTATTTGTGATTCTGGATTTGAAAAAACTCCAACTTGATCTAATAAACTCAAAGCGTCTCTCATCGCTCCATCAGCATGTCTTGCGATAATTTTAAGTGCGTCTTCTGCGATGTTTATTTTTTCTAAATTAGCGACATAAATAAGTCTTTGCAAACTATCTTCAGGAGTTATCGGCTTGAATCTTAGTTGCTGACAACGGCTAATGATAGTTTTCGGTACTTTATCAAGTTCAGTTGTTGCCATTATGAAGACCACTTTTTCAGGAGGTTCTTCGACGACTTTAAGTAAAGCGTTAAATGCTGCTGTTGAAAGCATATGAACTTCATCGATAATATAAATTCTATATTTACCACCCAGGCTTGCCATGTTGACTCTTTCGATAAGCTTTCTTGCATCTTCTACATGACCATGACTAGCAGCATCTATTTCTGTAACATCTATGCTGTTTGAGTTTGAGATACTAATGCAACTATCACATTTGCCGCAGGGTTGAGTCGTTGGAGACTTAGCATCTAAGGGCTCTGAGCAATTGAGAGATTTGGCGATAATTCTAGCGCTGCTTGTTTTACCAGAACCTCTAGGACCTGTTAATAAATAAGCATGAACAATTTTTTGATTATTGATTGCATTTATAAGAGTATTTTTTACAGATTCTTGACCTAAAACATCAGATAGCTTTTGTGGTCTGTATTTGAGAAATAAAGGTTCGTAGTTTTGTTTAAGCACTTCATCGAAGTATAGCAAAAACCAATATTAGAACGCAACAAAGCGTTTGGTTTCTTCATGGAATAACTTAACTAGAGCTGGATTAATTACTATATCTGTTAGTTCAAATCTGTTTAACATCGGATAGTTAATTAATGCATCTATGGACTCTTGATCATCTATTTCATCTTCATTTATCTCAGCAAGGCTAATTGCCAAATCTAGAATCGCATTTACTTTGGTGAATTTTTCATCGTGCCAAGCAAGACTCTGTGATTCCAATATCTTCACAATACTTTCGGGTAATTGAAAGTTTCGAGAAATTGCGCAGGCTACTTCCGTTCCACTAAAGCCAAAAATTTCGATTTCTTTTGCTTCTCGTGCTTTGCATGGTCTTATGTCTTCTACCTGCTCATACTTATGTCTATAAAAAGTTTTGAATATCATTTCCCCAAGTGCTTGAGAAAGTCCTGCAATATAAATATCACTACATTTATCGGTATCTATTTTAAATTCTTTGGCAATTTTTTCTGCAACTAATGCTGTAAAAACAGATCGGTACCATAGCTTGGTGTCGGCAACTACTCTTTTCGCTGCAACACTAAAAATCAAGTTTCTAATTTGAGTAGTTCCCAAAATATCAACTGCTTCTTGAATGGTTTTTGGTCTTCGTACTAAAGATAGCGCTGCTGAATTTACTACTTTGAAAACATTTGCAAATAAAACTTCATCTTTGGAAACTAATCTTGCAACTTCGTCTTTACTGGTGCTAGGTAAATTTATTTTGTTTATAAGTTCAACTGCTGCTGGCGAAATTGTAGCCAGATCATTACTATGTTTGACAAAATCACTTATGCGAAAATCCGCCATTATGGTTTTTATGCCCAATTTTTTGATTAAATCGTCGGAGTATTATCTGCCTGGCGACCGTTTGTCTTATCGTGGAATAAAAAAATAATGCAGACTGCTGACCTTCAAAAATTAATTGATACAGCAAAGACCATGTACAACCAAAGGTCTTATGCTGAGCTTATTGCAATTTTGAATGAAAAAATTAACGAAGGAATTAATGATCCTTGGATTTTTGCTTTATTTGGACACTCATTATTTCTTTTAAAAGGTGCAGAATTTGTTGATATTTCAATTAAATGTATTGAGCAAGCAATTCAAGCAGATCCAGAGCAAGCAGAGTTTTACGTCATGTACGCTAATCTTCTCAAAAATTGTGGCTATCTTGTTGAAAGTATAAACTTCTTACTAAAGGCTCTTGAATTAAATCCAAAACTAACAGCATTAAATTATGAATTGGCAATTTTAAATATCCATTTAGGGCAGCCTGAAATTGTTTCCAAGCTACTGTTAAAAACTTATCAAGAAACAAATTCAGTTATTTATTTGGCAACTTTAATGCAGTATATTTATTACGATTTGGCGATAAGTCAAAAAGAAATTCTCAAGTATTCAAAAGAACTTTACAAAGCTTACTTTAATCGATATCAACCAAAAATTTATGATCATGATTCAAATCGTTTTGATACAAAAAAACAAATTTTGAAAATCGGCTTTTTCTCTGCCCATGGTCTCTCTGATTGGGCTGGAGTTAGATGTCTTTGTAAGTTTTTGGATAAATCAAGGTTTGAAATTTTTGGTTATTCTATGGCTTCTGATAAACTGCCAGAATACTGCAATGATACAACATCCACTTATGTGCAGGATATCAAATCTAATGTTGTAGCTTGGCATGATTGTTCTCAATTGGCTATTAAAGATATCGCAGAAAAAGTTTATCAAGATCAAATAGATATATTTATTGATTTAGCTGGTTTTTCTGCCTATGATCCTAATGTTGAAGCCATGGTGGGAGTGGCTGCTCGCAAGCCAGCCCCTGTAGTTGCTACTTGGCTTTCATCTAATGGGACTACAGCTTTTCCTTCGGTTGATTATTTTATAACATCTAAGCATCAAGTTTTTCCGGGAGATCAAAATTATTTTACAGAAACAATTGCAACTATCGATAATGCTTTATTTCAAGTCCAACTAGAAGAAGTTATGAAGTTGCCTCCAATTAAAGATCCGCCATATAAGACTAATGGATATATAACTTTCGGATCTTTTCATAGGCATATAAAATTTACAAATAATGTTTATCAAGCATGGGTAAAGATTCTCAAGGCAGTGCCAGGTTCCAAATTAATGCTCAAGTATGCTCTTCTTGATAATCTAAAAATATCGGAATATATTTTAAGTCGCTTCAAACTTTTAGGCATAGATGAATCACGAATAATTATGGAAGGACCTTGTTCCAAATATGATTTCCAAGATGCTTATAACAAAATTGATATAGCCCTGGATACTTTTCCATACAGTGGAGGTACAACAACAATTGATTCCATTTATATGGGTGTACCTGTGATTACCAACATGGCTGATAGACCATCTAGTCGTGTCGCTGCTGCTATTTTAAAAACTCTTGGTCTCGATGATTTGTGTTGTTTGGATGAAAAATCATATATAGCAAAAGCTATTGAGCTTGCTGCGGATACTTCAAAAATTGATTTTTACAGAAATAACTTACGAGATATTATTAGCAAAGGTAAAATGAGACCAGAGGATTATGCTAGAGCTTTTGCCGATGTTTTAAATTACATGTGGGAAAATTCGTGTCTTAAATTTCGTAAACAGAATTAACGCTCTCTTGATGCATAAATGAATTGATTAATTCTCTGTCTTGATTTAATGTTGACAAATCTCTTGGTCTTGTTTGAGTGATGTTTATATCGGCTTTAATTTCCCCGCTAACATTATTTAAAGGTGATTTGCCCATGACTATAATTCTGTCTGCGAGTATCAAAGCTTCATCAATACTATGAGTCACAAAAACCACAGTCATGCCGAGCTTTTGCCAAATTTGTATTAGTTGTTTTTGCATCTCTATGCGAGTTTTTTCATCTAAGGCTCCAAATGGTTCATCCATAAGAAGTAATTTTGGTTTAACAGCAAGTGCTCTAGCGATAGCTACTCTTTGTTTCATTCCACCAGATAAATTTGAGATTTTGTCTCTGGCGTGATCAATTAAACCGACCATCTCTAAATATTTTGATGCGATGTTTAGTCTTTCCTCTTTGTCTTGGATTGAATCCTTTAGCCCAAAGCTAATATTTTCTATAACGTTTAGCCAAGGGAACAAAGCATATTCTTGAAAAATTAGCGTTCTATCAATACTAGGTCTTTTGATTTGTTGATTCTCAAACAAAACCTTTCCT
>JAJTHA010000008.1 GCA_021299565.1 Candidatus Caenarcanales bacterium | reverse complement strand
TGCGTACTCTATCGTTTATCCCATCAAAATCTATAGCATTTCCAATTTTACCGCTTACCAAATCAGTGGAGCTGGTCATCCCGCCAGTTGGCGTCCCATGGTTCACAAAGCTTGTAGAATCCAAAACACTCGCAGCCCCGTTAGTAACAGCATTCATATGATAAACCGCCACGAAACCATTTGACCAGACGTTTTGAGAGCCATAAGTAGTGGCAGCACCAGGCTCAGTAGCTGAGCTGTTGCCATAATAGATATAAAAATTTCCGTTGCTAGCACTAGTTAGTGATGGAGCCTTGAACCATAATTCACCAGTGTTTGCAGTTTTGTCGACAAAAACTATTTCTCGAGCAAGCTCGCTAGAACCATCACTATTAGTGACTCTCAGGTCAGAGCCATTATTGTTGCAATTGTCAAAAAAGCTATCCGGCAAATCATCGAGATTTATGTAAACAGGAAAATCACTAACAGAACCATTAACTTGAGATTTATTGACTGTGATTTTGATGCGGTTATTCCAGGCTGGGTTGTACCATGCAGCGTTAACAATAGTAGTGTTGAACAAAACATAAAGCAAAAAAAATATTGAAATTTTTTTTGAAAATCTTATGGCGCTATCCCCCAGAAAATATTTGAATTATTGATTGGAGTGATTGAGTAAAAAGTATTTGGTGAATTTTGGTTGTTGTATTCAGTTTTGATCCAGTTATTTGCTCTGGCTTTATTGACTACGCGAATTTCATCGATTCTTCCATTGAAAAACAAACTATTATGATTAAAGTAAAACCTACCTGCCACCATTTCTGAAGGACTACTAGTTGCAATTATGGTGCTGGTCCCTTCAGCCATACTATTTAAAAATAAGGTTCTCGTTCCAGAAAAATTTCTAGTTGATAAATAATTCCAAGTGGAAATTGGTGGATTATTCGCCACCGATATATATTCTGCTAACCCGGAATTGAAATTAATACTTGCGAGTATGCTTGTATAGTCTTGTACTAGTCCCCAGCCACCATCATAAGAAGCATTCTGTCGAGTGAAAATCCCATTCCAAACTCCATAGGCATTAGCGTAGATCCAAGCAGATACATACATTTGAGAGGTTAAATTCGCTAGTGAAGCAGTACCAAAATTAATGTAATCATTTGTTCCATCAAACAATATCGAATTGCCCATTTTACTGGATGTGACAGTGGACATATTGCCATACGGTCTACCATGATAAGCCGAACTGGTCGAGTCAAGCACACTCGCGGTCCCATTAGTAACAGCATTCATATGATAAACCGCAACAAAACCATTAGACCAAACATTTTGCGAACCATGAGTTGATTTCGCTGACGGCATTGTGGCTCCGTTATTACCATACCAAAGATAGAAATCAGAATTAGCCGTTGAACTCAGCGAGCTTGCTCGAAACCATAATTCACCGTTGCTTGTCGCTTTATTGAGTGAAACAATTTCCACTGGCACTCTTGTGACTAAATCGCTTTGAGTGATTCTGATATCAGCACCATTTGATTTCACGATACTGAAAAAATGACTAGGCATATGATCAAGATTAAGGTAAACAGGGAATTCAGTCACTGAACCGTTTACCTGAGATCTATTGATTGTGATTTTGATTTTGTAAGGAAAGCCATTTGCATTCAAATTACTTTCTTCGCCGTTAACTGTATAAAAAGTATTTGGATAGTTTTGGTTGTTGTATTCTGTTCTTATCCAATTGTTATTGCGGGCTTTGTTGGCGATGCGCACTTCATCAATTGTTCCATCAAGATACCTTAAATACCCAATATTGTATCCGCCAATTAAAGTTCTACCATTAGGAATAATTGCATTGCTTCCAGGGAATGAGCCAAGATTTTGTGAGTCTAGAAAAAAATGAGGAGTCAAACCATTCAAAGAAATTATGCAATGGTGCCATCCCGTTCCAATGCTTTGTCCAGTTGATATCCATCGATGGCTTTCAAAAAGCCCTAAGAGTGTGTTGCCGGAATTATCAAAAGTGCCTGACCCTACACCAAGACCAATCCCTGAACCATCAAATTCACCTCCAATCTTGATAAAAGGACCATCTTCACTGCTAGAGTCTAAATTTGCCCAAGACGAAATTGTCAAGTTCTGATTACCTAAGCCGTAAGTTGAATTTATTTGGATACTATCATCTAGTCCATCAAAATCTACTGCTTTACCCAGCTTGCTTGCAACCAAATTAAATCCAGCATTCATATTACCAACTGGCGTCCCATGATTCACAAAGCTCGTAGAATCAAGCACGCTGGCAGTCCCGTTAGTAACAGCATTCATGTGATACACCGCCACAAAACCATTAGACCAGACGTTTTGAGAGCCATATGTAGTAGCAGCGCCAGGTTCAGTTGCAGTGCTGTTGCCATAATAGATATAAAAATTTCCGTTGCTAGCACTAGTTAGTGATGGAGCCTTGAACCATAATTCACCAGTGTTTGCAGTTTTGTCGACAAAAACTATTTCTCGAGCAAGCTCGCTAGAACC
>JAJTHA010000174.1 GCA_021299565.1 Candidatus Caenarcanales bacterium | reverse complement strand
TTATAGGAGCGTTCATGTCTATATATTATAACAAAATAGCAAAGATAATGCAAATCTAAAAAATGGCGTAAAATCAAGCAATAAAGCCACAAAATGGATTATCAAAGCCAAGCCATCATCATACAATCTCGCAAGCTTTCAGAGTCAGACAAAATTCTCACGCTTTTTAGTCCAGACCATGGACTGATAGACGCAGTCGCCAAAGGTGCCTTTAATCCGACCAGCAAATTCTCGGGGCAAGCACAGGTCATGAATCATTGTGAGTTTTTATTGGCTAAAGGCAAAAATTTGGACATTATCAAAGAAATCAAACTGATAAACAATTTCAAAAATATCTCCAAAGATTTTCTTGCCATGAATTTTGCTTATTACTTTCTTGAATTAAGCAAAAACTCGAGTAGAGTCGAAGATACAGTTGTAAAACAGTTTGAATTAGTAAAAGATTTTTTGACTACTATCAACAGTCAGCCTCAAAGATCTTTGGAGTTTGCGATTAACTCACTTTGGCAATATATAGATTTGCAAGGTTACAAGCCAGAATTGGATTATTGCACCATTAGTGCTCGCAAAAGACCAGATGATAAGGCTGCGAGTTTTTTTGATTTTGAAAACGGCTCGATTATTAGCAGCAAAGCTTATGAGGACTTGATGAACTTTGATCCATATTCTTCAAGGGTAATTAAGCTTGCGCCAGGGCTTTTTGAACTACTAAAAGTTTTGGATACTACTGGAGATCTAGATGAATCATATGAGAGTCATCTCCTTTACCGTGCTTTAACCTTGCTCAATAAACACCTTGAATATCGCTTGCACATTGAGTTTAGGGCTTGGAAGCTTATTCAGCAAGAGATTCAATCTCTAGATCAAAAATATTAGTTATTTAACTTTAGTTTTTACTAAAAAATGTCGATATATAAAATACATGAAAAAGCAACTCACCCTTTTGACTATTTTTGCTTTTGCTCTTGTATCTGCTTCTAGGATTTCAGCTGAAGTGAACTTGAGCGATAGGATCTCTTCAATGATGCAAGAAGAAATTTATAAGCTTCAAGATCAGGAATCATCAATAAATCCTGAATCTAAAATTATCACTCCTGAACAAATACCAGTTGATAGCTCAGATGTTTCTTTATTGTATGAATTACTAAATTTAGAAAAAATCACTAAACAATCTGCTGTTTTGGAATCTGATGTAAGCAAATTAGAAGCAGAAATTAATCAGCTTCAAAAAGAACTAGATAAGGCTCTTTTGGAGATTGAGACATGTCCGCAAACTGCTTCAGTAGCAGAGCTTGAAAAATATGCAACGAAAAAAGTGATTGATGTTGCTGAAAAAGAAGTTGTCAATGGAGTTACTTACGATATTGATCTATATGATCATGGCAAAAAGCTGGCTAATGAAACTTCCAATGATGAGTTTCTTGCGCATTATATGATATAAGAAAATCGCAGGTAACTACTCAGCTGCCATAAGCTTGAAAATATAATTTAAGGTCATTGCGAGCCGCGAAGCGGCGTGGCAATCCAGTTCACCTGGTGCATCGTGGACTCCCACGACCTGCTACGCAGGTCTCGGAGTGACTTTATGGTTATAGATTTGGCTTATGCTGAGTAGTTGCAAACTCAACGCGTGATAAAATAAACAAATGGCAGTTTTTTCAAAGACATCAAAACTTCACGATATCAAATTTGGAACAGATGGTTGGCGCGCTTTAATTGCCAAAGAATTTACATACAAAAACTTAGAGATTTTTTTAAATGGACTTGCTGCTTATATTTTGTCAAATTATCCAGCCGGCAAAAAACTAATTATTGGACATGACGCAAGATTTCTTGCTGATAGATTTGCTGCTTTTGCTGCAGAAAAAATTAACTCATGGGGAATTGATGTTCTAACAATCAATCATCCAGTACCAACTCCGGTAATTGCCTTTGCTGCTCAAATGCAAGAATTTAATAGCTGCGGTGCTATAACCTTTACTGCGAGTCATAATCCACCAGAATACATGGGTATCAAATATATTCCTGAGTACGCGGGACCTGCGAGTTTGGAGATTACCAACAAAATACTGGCTTTTATTGAAGAGGCAGCAGAAGATGCTGATAAATTAAAAGTAAAATTCACTATTAACAATTCCGCGAATACACAAATTATCAATCCAAGAGAAAATTACTTGACGCACATCAGATCAATAGTGAATTTGACTGCAATTAAAGAAGCTAACCAAAAGCAAATCACCAAGCTCGTTTATGATCCATTATTTGCTTGTGGTAGGACTTACACTGATTCATTATTGAGAGAAGCTGGTTTTGATTTGACTGTTTTGCATGATCATTATGATCCTACTTTTGGAGGTTCATTGCCTGATCCTAGTGAGAAAAGACTTACTGAATTAAAAGAAATGGTCATAAAATCAAAAGCACAATTAGGTGCTGCTAATGACGGTGACGCTGATAGATTTGCTTTTTTGGATGAAGAAGGAAACTTTTATCCGGCGAATAAATCTCTTCCGATTATTCTCAAATATTTAATCGAACACAAAGGTTATAAAGGTACAGTTGCAAGAACCCTCGCTACAACTCATTTACTGGATGAGATCGCGATCAAAGCGGGTTTGAAGCATATTGAAACAGCAGTAGGTTTCAAGTGGCTTTGTGAAATTATGCGTCGTGAGCCAACTGTATTATGCGCTGAAGAATCCGGTGGTATGAGTATTTTGGGGCATATTCCAGAAAAAGATGGGATACTTGCTATTTTACTTTTGTCCGAAGTTATGGCTATTACCGGTAAAAAACTTTCGACTTTATGGCAAGAAGTCCAAGATTACGTAGGCAAAAAATATTTTTATGACAAACTTGATTTGCATCTTGATGGTGATCTTAAAGACAAATTCATGGCAACTTTTTTGTCTCCAGATTTAAAACAAATTGGGGAATTCAAAGTCAGCAAAACTGATTTTACTGAGGGCGCTAAAATTTATTTTGATAACGGCTCATGGTTATTAGCAAGACCTAGTGGTACAGAAGCTATGTGCCGGGTCTATTTGGAAGGCAATGATAAAGAAGCTTTGAATAAACTTGTTGCAGCTGTTCAAGCTTTGATAAAATAATCTAAATGCTCACCGCAAATCCAATATTAAACAAAGCTCTAGCCGGGACAAGAATAACAGAAGAAGAAGCTTTAGAGCTTTTTGATCATGCTTCTATTCTTGACTTGGCCTACACTGCAAATGAGATCCGTAAAAAGTTTCATTCCGATGCTGATCCTGTTACTTATGTTGTTCAGAGAAATATCAATTACTCAAATGTTTGTACCGCTAATTGCAGTTTTTGTGCTTTTTATACTAGTCCTGCTAACACAAACAAAAATAATCCTGCTTATGTTCTGGATTATGCAACTGTGATCAAACCCAAAATACAAGAGCTTGTCGATATCAATGGCACAGAGATTTTGTTTCAAGGGGGACATAATCCAGAATTGGGTTTGACTTACTATATAGATCTTTTCCAAACTATCAAAAAAGATTTTCCTGGAGTAACTCTTCATGCTTTGAGTCCGGCAGAAATAGTGCATATCGCAGAAAAAGAAATTACGCCTCCGGAGATTTATGGAGACGGGACTAATAGATCCAAAATTTATACTCCACAGAATGAAGATATTAAAAATGTTTTGCAAGCTTTGAAAAACGCGGGTATGGATTCTCTGCCAGGTGCCGGCGCCGAAATACTGACCGAAAGTGTTCGTAAAATCATAGCGCCCCTTAAAATTACCACTGAAACATGGTTGAAGGTGATGGAAATCTCTCATAGATTGGGCTTTAAGTCTTCAGCAACTATGATGTATGGGCATGTGGAGACTTATGCCGATAGAGTAGAGCACTTAAGGGTTTTGCGTGAGTTACAAGATCAAACTCATGGATTTACTGCTTTTGTTGCATGGAACTTTCAAAAAGGTGAGACGCCGTTGTCTAAAATCATGGATTCACTTGAAAAACAAGGCAAATTACCTCACCATAATCTCAATTCTTCTGGAGATGATTATTTGAGAACTACTGCGATAGCTAGAATATATTTGGATAATTTTAAGAATTTTCAATCTAGTTGGGTGACTCAAGGTCATCAGCTTGGTCAGGTTGCACTTGCATTTGGTTGTAATGATCTGGGCGGCAATATGATGGAGGAAAATGTTGTTTCTGCTGCAGGAACCACTCATAGAGCGGCTGTAAAAGAAATGGAATATTACATAGAAGCTAGCGGGCATCAAGCAAGACAAAGAGATACACAGTATAATTTACTGTGATGTATCAAGGCTCAATTCTTAAATACCCCCAATTTATGTCTGTGAATAATCAGACGCCAATTATTTCATTAATGGAAGGACGTACTTTGTTAGTGCCAGCGCCACATATAGCTAAGCTCACTAAAGTCAATGGGATAAAAGTTTACCTCAAAATGGAAGGACTTAATCCCACGGGATCATTTAAAGATAGAGGTATGACCATGGCCGTCTCCAAGGCTGTTGAAAAAGGCGCCAAAAAAATCATTTGTGCAAGCACTGGTAACACCAGCGCTTCAGCTGCAGCTTATGCTGCAAGAGCAAGAGCGCTTGGTTATCCTCTTGATTGTTTTGTTTTGATTCCTGCTGGCTATGTTGCTCTTGGTAAACTGTCTCAGGCAATGATTTATGGAGCAAAAGTTTTGCAGGTGGAAGGTAATTTTGATGATGCCTTAAATATCGTAAAAGAACTTTCGCTACAGTACCCTATCGATTTAGTCAATTCAGTAAACCCCTTTAGAATTGAAGGACAAAAAACTGCTGCTTATGAAATTTGTGATGATTTAGGGGCAGCACCGGATTATTTGTGTATTCCTGTCGGTAATGCCGGTAATATCACCGCTTATTGGGCTGGTTTTAAAGACTATATCAAGAATCCTTCAGCAAGACCAAAGATGTTTGGCTTTCAGGCTGCTGGAGCCGCTCCTATAGTAAGAGGACACATTGTTGAGAAACCTGAAACTATTGGAACAGCGATTCGCATAGGCAATCCAGCAAGCTGGAAATTCGCGGAAGCAGCTCGTGATGAATCAAAAGGAATTATTGATGAAGTGACAGATGATGAGATGTTGGAAGCGTATCGTATTATTCATGATTGCGAAGGATTTAACTGCGAGCCAGCATCAGCAGCTAGTGTAGCTGGACTGCTTAAAGCTAGTCGTCAGGGCAAAATTATTCCTGAAAGTACAGTGGTTTGTATTTTGACCGGAAATGGTCTCAAAGACCCGAAGACAGCTATGGATCAGTCTGATATGGCAGCTGCCGAAAAAACTTATAAAGCAGATGAAAACGTTATTGCTGGGGTTTTAGGGTTTTAAATTCTGTCCTGGCTTCGCCAGGTTATTGTGCTGCGCACGGCTTTGATTTTTTTGTCATTGACACTGGTGTTACAGAGTAGCTTTAAAAACAAATTAACAAATAAGCGGCAAGCAGCAGTCTGTAAATCACAAACACTGTCATAGATTGCTTTTGCAAAAACTTTATCAAAAAATCTATCGCAAAATATCCAGAAACAAAACTCACAATAAAACCAATTGCCAAGTTTTCTACTGCAATATCAGCGAATCCAGCTTCCATCATGTCTTTAACTGCAAGTAATCCGGCACCAGCAACTGCAGGAAGACCAAGCAAAAAGGAAAACCTTGCAGCTTCTTCTCTTTTGAGTCCCATAAACATAGCACCAGAGATTGTTGATCCAGAGCGGGAGACCCCGGGCATAAGTGCTAGGCATTGCATGAAGCCAACAAAAATCGTTTTTGTAAAAGACATTTCTTGAATAGAAATTTTTGCTTTGGCAAATTTATCTGCGGCAAACATTAGTATTGATCCAGCGATTAGCGTGTAAGCGATAAAATCCACTGATCTTACAAAGTCACTGGCGATGAGGCTTTTGAGGGCAAAACCACAAACTACAGCTGGTATGGTTGCTATAAATATCGCTAAAGCCAGTTTGTGTTTAGATTTATCTAAAAGTCCAATGATATCTTTGCGAAAATATATTACCACGGCAGCCAGTGTCCCCAAATGCAAAAATGCATCAAAGGCTAAGCCTGGATCTTTAAATGCAAATAATTTTGGGATTATGACTAAATGACCTGAACTGCTGATTGGCAAAAATTCAGTTAGTCCTTGGACGATGGCAAGAAGAATGATTTCGAGCATAATTATATTAAAGCATTTGATTTAATTGACTGCTCAAGTCTCCACAAAAATATTTTTTTGTGATCTCCTGATTCAAGCACCGAAGGGATTCTTATTCCTCTGAATTCAGCTGGTCTAGTATATTGAGGATACTCAATGAATTTCACATTCTTCAAATCTTCTTTGGTCTTTAATCCAGTCCTATCCAAAAATTCTTGCAATTCTTTTTTGCTGACTTGATATTTCTCCATCAAAGCCAAAATATCAATCTCAGAGAAGCTTTCTTGTTCTAGACTTTGAGCATCGCCAAGAACTCCAGGAATTAGTCTGACGCTAGCATCTATTATGGTTAAAGCAGCAAGTTCACCACCAGTCAAAACATAATCGCCAATTGAAATATTTAGATCAGCTTGATCGACTATTCTTTGGTCAAGACCTTCATAGCGTCCGCAAACAAAAATCAAATTTTGTTTTTGAGAAAGCTCTTTTGCTAATTTCTGATCAAATTTTTGCCCACTAGGCGAAGTCACTATTAGTGTCGAAGAGCTCTTGTCTATTTGATTATAGATAGAATCAAGGCAATCAAATATGGGCTGACATTTGAGCAGCATTCCCGCGCCACCTCCATAAATCACATCATCAACACATTTGTGTTTGTCGCTGCTAAAGTCTCTGAAATTATGACTAATTAATTCAAAAAGTTTTTTCTCTCTAGCAATGCCAAGTATACTTGTGCTGGCGTAGCTTTCAATAATTTCTGGAAATAATGTCAGAACATCTATTCTCATCAGAAACTCACCTCGTGCCTGAAATATTTTACTTCTCTTGCGATATCTACAAGTTCTTGTAATTTATTTCTATCTAGTTCGTTTTTAAATTTAACCCTATTGAAACTTTTTTTGAGGAAATCTATTTTTAGTTCTTTTTTAGCGTTTGTTTTTAGGTGTTGTTGGATGTCGAGCAAAGCTTTATCAGGATTGCTTTTGATGAAATCAAGAGTCGTTTGTTCTTCTTTAAGGAATTGATCTATTTGTTGTTTGTGGCTATCATAAAACTCTTTTCTAACAACTAATATTGTCGTCGGGAAATCGTTAATTGACCCAAGATCATCGATTACTTTATAACCTTTTGATTCCAGTACTGTCCCCCAAGGCTCTGCAACTAGAGCTGCTTCCACTGCATTAATGTGCAAAGCTGTCTCCAACTCCGCCGGATTCACTGGAACAAAATCCAG
>JAJTHA010000127.1 GCA_021299565.1 Candidatus Caenarcanales bacterium | reverse complement strand
TCATGTCTTGCGTCGCATCATTAAGTCCCTTACTTACCCATGATATCAAGACCAAATCTTTTGTAACAGCATAACTCATGCCCAAATCCACTGATAATGGATCATCTATGCCACCAGTAAAATAATGAGTGCCATAGATATGAGAAAAAACATTCAATTCAGGCTTGAAATAATAATTAACATTGAAGACCATCGGCATCGAAACGATGCCTCCAACACCTGTCTCTGACCTGAAACTAGCAAAGTCAGCACTCAGGTTGACAATGCTGCCAAATTTTTTGGTCCAAGCTTTACCTAGAACAAGCATATAACTATGATCAAAACCAGGATTACGCAAATCTCTATCGCCAACAGGAATTTCCCAATCAGCAATTAATTCTGTACTTGGTAAGTATTTAGATTCATCGAGAAAACGAAATTTGGTCCCCAATGAAATATTAGAAAGACCCGAGTCAATAGGATTGAGTGCCAATCCAGCACTGGTCATTCGTGCTTCAAGTCTTTTTTGAATAAGTCCATAACGTAATTTTGTTTGCAGCAGTTGAAAGTTATAAGAGTTTTTACCAGAGAATGTATCCTGGTAATGAAATAAATTTTCTTCTATAATCAATTCACCTTTATTTGCTATCCCAGGAGAATTACTGGCTCCCCCAAGCTCAAACGTGGTAATCTCCCTTGATTCAGCCATTGCCGCTAGATTGGCTAGGCAAAAGATTGCTAGGGCTAAAATTATTTTCTGTGTTAACGAAGTTAATTTCGCTATGTAAATTTTTAGATAGTGAGTTTGTTCCATTAATGTCTAATTATTACTCTAAGTTATACTTTTGAATTATATACAATGCAGATCAAAAAAATTCAGACAATTAAGGATCATGATTTTGTTAGACTTCAACAAGAATATGAATCAGAGTTTGCAGAGATAACTGGTTATAAGCCAGATGAAAACGGGATTTTTGATCAAGAATTTTTGACAAGTACTTGGTCCAAGTATGGCTATGATATTTATTTACTAGAAAGTAATCATCAAATAGCAGGCTTCGCTGTGGTTAATTTATCCAGTATGATTTCAGATGATAATAATGTTAGAGATATCGCAGAGTTTTTTATAATCCCCAATTTGAGAAATAATAATCTTGGTACTCTTTTTGCACAAAAGATTTTTTATCAGTATCCAGGAAACTGGGAAGTCAGACAGTTGCCGTCATTAATTAGAGCAAGAAAATTCTGGATTAGAGCAATTCAATCTTGCAAGCACGAAAATTACCAAGAACAAATTGATCACCCCAATTGGTTAGGTTTTGTGCAGAAATTCAAAATCGTAATGACCGAATGTGATATTATCTAGATTTAGTGCGTGTTAGATTAGTTAATGAAGATCAATATTTAGAGCTTCCGGCCGTTAAATCAAACAATCCCAGTCAGGTTGTTGAATTTCCTTGGACACCGGCTGAAACTATTATTTGCAATTCCGCCGATTATGGGCAAGCTGAAAAAGAATCAATTCATACTTATGCAGTCCATATTTGCACGGCGGGACTAGTTATTGCAAAAGCAAAGAATTTTTTTTGTTACATGTTGTTTCATCTTTTTCCAACAATAGTGCTAAAGCCAGAGATAAATTCGGTCAAATTTGCAGATAATCTTAATGAGTTTTTTCAACATATTGATGATTTTATTCAAGTAAACCCTGGTGAACAAATCACACTTGAAAAATTAATTGTAGGTGGTGTCCCCAATAATACTTATAGTAAAAACTCCATGGAAAAAATTTTAGATCAATTGCATTCAAGACAAGAACAAACAATTCAAAATGCTTTAACAAATAATAGTCAACTTGATATCTCAAGTCACCAACTTTGGGGACAAAAAGTAGCCGATGGCTCAAACGATGTTCCAAGAATGGCTCTGCATTATGATCCAGCTCAAGACTTAGCTTCTATTAAATGTAATCATGGCAATACAGTGCTTAGTCAAAAAGAAATTGCTACTAGCTTTGAAGAAAATAATATTAGTTTTTGTGAAGATCACTAATTTAGCCAAGAGCGTTAATAACAAAATCAACAGCAGCTTTAACATGCAATTCAGTCGTGTTAAAAAATGGAAGTTTTGGTCTGTCATTTTGATTAATTATCAAAAATATTTCTGTGCAACCAAGAATAATTCCCTCTGCTCCTTGAGCTTGAAGTTGGTCAACTGCATTTAAATATTTTTCTTTGGATTCAGCTTTAAATTTGCCTTTGACTAATTCATCAAAAATTATTCTATCTATTTCGATTTGTGCTTGTTCATTAGGTGCAATGACATCAATCCCATAATTATTTTTGTAATAATCTTTGATATAACCTAGGCTCATTACGGGTTTTGTTCCAAGTATGCCAACTTTTTTGCAGCCTAATTCTTTGATCGCTTTTGCAGTTGGTTCTGCGATGTGTATAAAAGGCATATCAACTCTCGCCATGATGGGCAGCAAAACATTATGAACAGTATTTGACACGCAGATGATCAAGTCTGCTCCGCCTGCCTGAAGCTGTCGCACTTTGTGCTCCAAGTGTTCTTCTAATTCTTTCCATAAATTATTTCGGACATAGTATTCGACATTGCCAAAGTTCAATCCAGCAATTAAAGTTTCTGCAATATCCCAGTTACCAAGTGAGTCATTGACGGCACTATTGATCATGCGGTAATACTCAGCAGTTGCCTGATTACTCATTCCACCTAAAATACCTATGGTTTTTTGTTTTAGTGGTCTTTGAGAGACTTTGGGGACAGTTTGCATTTTGGCTAATTATACTATTAGCTAAATTGGATAATATTGAGATAGCTTTCTCTTGGAATATCTTGATATTCGTCGTATTATTGTAAATAATTAATCTTTCTAAATAACATTATTTTATGGCACCGTGCTAGCATAATCAAAATTATAAACAAGGAAGAAAAAAATGATGAATAAATTATTTAAAGCAGCAATTATTCTTGGAATCTCTCACCAAGTATCAATGGCAACAGTAGATCCCCAATCAATTCCACAGCTTGTCACTGAAAACACCGAACTCACCATAAAAGGTGCCAAGTTCTTAGACAATGACGCAAATCCTTTTCAAGTGACTTTGATCACTGATGACAATAAAAGATTTGTTTTGCCAGTAAAAGTTGAAAGAAGAAAAACAGGCAAAGGCAAAGCAACTGATTTTGCTACTTTTAAGCTTCCTAGCATCGAAGCAGGAGCCGCAGACGTTTATAGAGTTACACTTGAAACAAGTGGTGGAGATGTCGAAACATCTCAGCCAGAGCAGTTTGTAACATTGTTGGTGACTAAGCCAGAAGGTTTCGCGGGTAACTCTGTTACAACAGTGACCACTAACAACGAAAATATTATTTCAATTGATACAGCAACAGGACTTGATAGCCTCAAAGGAGCAGCAGGTACTAGTGGCAACTCTGGTCAAGCTGGTTCCCCAGGACCTGTTGGTCCAGTAGGAGCTGTAGGACCGCAAGGTATTGCAGGTGTGCCTGGACCAGTAGGTCCTGCCGGTGCAGTGGGTCCCGCAGGAGCAGATGGCGCAGTTGGACCAGCAGGTGCTGATGGTGCCGTTGGACCGCAAGGACCAGTTGGAGCTACAGGACCAGTCGGACCAGCAGGAGCTCAAGGACCGGTTGGTGACAGGGGACCAGTTGGAGCAACCGGATCAGCAGGACCAGTAGGACCGCAAGGACAAATGGGAATGCCAGGAATGCCCGGCATGATGGGACCGATGGGTATGATGGGACCGATGGGTATGACCGGACCGATGGGACCAGTTGGACCAAGAGGAGCAGAAGGACCAGCAGGATCTGTAGGTGGAACAATCACCGGCTCAGTTTCTGGTTGTACAAGTTTGGCTGATTCAAGTTTTGCAGTTCATATCGCAGACAAATCTGGAAGTGTAAGACTACATTCAGGCAGAAACTTCACACTGACAAATGTTCCAGCAGGCACTTATACATTGGTTTTGACTCAGTTTGGCATGCAGGTGACAACTCTTGCAAACGTGGTTGTTACTAATGGTGCAAGTACAAACGCTGGTGAAATCGCTGTTGCAGATTGTGGTTAATAGAGAAAATTTTATAGGAGATACAAATGAAAAATATATTTATCAAACTTTTTACGTTAGCAGTAGTTTTTACTAATATTCAATTAGGAGCAAGTGCTGCTACTGAGCCGTTTATCGGTGAAATCATGATGACTGTAGGTAGTTTTTGTCCAAGAGGTTGGGCATCAGCAGAGGGACAAACTTTGCCAATTACCCAAAACACGTCTTTATTTGCAGTAATCGGAACTACATACGGTGGTGATGGAACGACTAATTTTCGTCTACCTGATTTGAGATCTAGATTACCGATGGGGCAAGGTGCAGGACCTGGTTTAACAAACAGACCAATGGGTGAAAAGTTGGGCACTGAAACGATTATTTTGACTTTGGATAATCTCCCAAACCATAACCACAGCATAATGGTTAAAGATGGTAGAGGAGTAAAAACCGATGCAGCAAATGCTTTTATCGCAGGCTCAGGTATCTTTAGAGATTCTGGTACTTCAAAGGCTTTAAATGCAGCGACGGTGTCTTCAGCTGGTGGCAATCAGCCTTTTGCGATTATCCCCCCATACACAACAGTTAGATATTGCATAGCGCTTGAGGGTATATTCCCATCAAGAAATTAAAGACTGACTAAATCATCATTTGCACAAAGCTTTTTTGTGGAATAGAGTTTGCATGTTAGTTGTCGATAATTTCATTGATGAATCTGAAATCAATCAAACTATAAAAAAAATTTTCCAGCTTAAATCTGATTGGAATATTAGAACTAATCATTTTGTTGAAATACCTTTTTATAGTTTGGGCGCAGCAGTTTATTTGGACGTTTTTGAAAACGATTTAGAGAACTACAGTCAATTGTACAAAAGAAAAAATCCAATATTGAATGAGAATTTTTCAGATTTGCACCAAAAAATCTATCAATGTCTTAAGGGAATTTACAATTGTGATTTTATACATTACGAAAAATCAGCACTGCCTGGTTTTCATATATTTTTGACTGATGATGTTTTTGAAATCCCTATTGCTTCTCGTCATTGTGATTTGCAATATTTGAAAATTGACTGGTGTGATTTGACTGTTGATCCCAGCAAGGCGTTGAGCTTCACTCTTTATTTGAAATTACCTGCTAATGGTGGGGGTGTTTATTACTGGGATAGATTTCATGAAGAGCTTGCCAATTATGATGCCATAAAACGAGAACAAATACTTCATGATAGTACCCGGCATCTTAAAACATTCTCTGAAGGAGATTTGTTTATTCATAATGGACATCAATTTCATCAGATAGCACCTTTTTTTGATATCCAAGAAAACGATCAAAGAATAAGCCTGCAGGGGCATGCGATATACTCACCAACTATAAATAAATATTTAGTGCATTGGTGATTTTGTCGTTAGTTATTAGTTTAATTGATTAGACTTTCACTAAATTATCGTATAAAGGAAATTTATCAGTGAGTTTTTTTATCATTGATAAAACTTCTTCTTTAGTATTTTCGTCAACTTGATTAGAATTTGCCTGCATTGATTTAATTACTTTGCTAATGCCAAGAGCAACATCAATCGCAGCAGCTTTATCAAAACCTCTAGAGGTGATAGCCGGTGTTCCAATTCTGATGCCGCTTGTAACAAAAGGACTTTGAGGATCATTCGGGACGCCATTTTTGTTGACCGTGATTTTTACTTCATCAAGCACATTTGCAACATCTTTACCAGTAAGTCCTAGCGGGCTTAAATCAAGTAGCATGAGATGGTTATCGGTTCCACCAGAGACTATTTTGATCCCTGCATTCATAAATGTTTCTGCCATCGCTTTTGCATTGATAATTACTTGTTTTTGGTAATCAACAAAACTCGGTTCTAGAGCTTCTTTGAAGCTAATTGCTTTTGCTGCAATGATATGCATCAATGGTCCACCTTGTGAGCCAGGAAATATAGCCATGTTGATAGCTTTTGTGTATTCATCATTGTTCCAAAGTATGATACCGCCTCTAGGACCTCTAAGGGTTTTGTGTGTAGTGCTTGTAACTACGTCGGCATGAGGGAACGGGCTTGGATGTAGACCAGCAGCCACTAATCCTGCTATATGAGCCATATCTACCCAAAGTTTAGCGCCGCATTTGTCTGCGATAGCTTTGAATTTTGAAAAATCAATAATGCGTGGATAAGCTGAAGCTCCCGCCACAATTAATTTTGGTTTTTCTGCCATCGCGATTTTTTCGACTTCGTTATAGTCGATGTAGCCATCAGCATTTACACCATAACTAAGCGCCTGAAACCATTTGCCTGAGATGTTTACAGGTGAGCCATGGGTGAGATGACCGCCTTCTTTTAGGCTCATACCTAGAAATTTATCGCCTGGATTTAGAAATGCCATAAACACCGCTGTGTTTGCGTTTGCTCCAGAGTGTGGTTGAACATTGGCGAAATTACAATCAAAAAGTTTGCATAGTCTATTGATCGCATGTGTTTCTATCTCATCATGATAATGACAGCCATTGTAATAGCGCTTAGCCGGATAACCTTCTGCGTATTTGTTGGTAAGGACAGAGCCTGCCGCTTCCATGACAGCTCTACTCGTAAAATTCTCGCTTGCAATAAGCTCGATATTATCCTGTTGTCTTTTGTGCTCTTGTTTGATCAGAGTGTCTATTTCAGGGTCTACTTTAGCTATGTTTTGGTTTAAAAATTCATGCATAAGTACTATTGTAGCGCGTCTTTCTAGGTAGTTTATAGGAGTTAAATTAGCCATTTTTTAACCTATAAGCACTATGAAAGGCAAATTATGGCACACGCAGATATTTTTCAAAAAATCACCAGTAGCTCTCCAAAGGTAGAAAGCAAAAAAACAAATCAAGATGATTCAGCTCTGTTAGAAACAGTTAAATTGGCTTGTAAGCAAATTATCGAAATGAGAGAAATTATTGATTTACAAACTAATGAAATCAACGACTTAAAAGATTTACTAGCTAATATCATCGAAAAAACTAATGAAAATTCTGGCAATATCAAAATGGCACTTATTGATCAAAAAGATATTTCTAAACATTTAAGACAACTAAAAGCAGCTGTTAGTTCAGAAACTATAATGCCTGCTAGCCAAAGCAAAGCAATTACTCAAGTCGCTTCTGCAAGACCAAGCGCAATCAAAACAGATGCTCTCAAAGCTAAATTAGCAAAGCAAGAAGCTATCAGCCAGCAAGCGCCTGCTGATACCAACGCTATTGCAAGAAAATATTATTCAAATTATTCAAGTAGTACAGTAGTGAATCAAGACGCTATTAACAAAGAGCAAGAAGCTTTGGAAGCAGTAATTCCAATGCGTGCAGAAAAAGTAGCTAATGAGTTTATTTTTGGAAGAATGCCAAAACTACTCAAGCTCACCTAAACCTTCATCATCACCGCCGATCAAATCCATCCCTGTTTGACCTTGGGTTCTAATTAGTTCTTGGAGCTGGTTTACTTGTTGTATTTCCAGGTTTCCATCATCTTGCATCTGTCTTAATTCAGGATCTGCATTTGCAGCATTGAAGCTACCTTCTTCTTCAAAAATTGGATTGGTATCGATTTTCTCAACTGGATTTTTTGATTTTTTGGTGAAATTAGGACTAGGAAAACGTTTGCGTTTTTCGTCTTCTTTTTTGTCTTTCTCTGATTCGTTTTCACGTCTTTCGTAACTAGGTAAATAACTTGGTAAAACAGGCGCTGGACTATTAAATAATTTTTCACCAAGGCTGATTAATTTTTTCTTTGAGTCTTCAAATTCTATTTCCAGAAAAAAATCTTTTTCAAGATTTTTTTCGGTGACTAGTAAATTGCGATCAAAAATATATCGTTTGTGAATGATGTGTTTGTTGGAGCTGATTCTTTCATAAGCTTCTATCGGATCTTTTTGACTAAGTATGCTCTCTGCTCTACTGTCAATTTCTTCAATATAGTTTTGAGTCTCTATTTTTTCGCTTTCGGCTAATTTATCTGCCTTACCGATTCTAAAAGCAAGGTTTTTGATTGGACTTTCTTTCAAGGCATCATAGCTAGTATCAACGTAAATTTCCGTTGCTCTTTCTGGAGCTAGTATTGCAAAGCGCAGAGTATAGATTCCATCTGTGGCGGATTTGAATTTGCTATTTATTATAGTCTCGGTATTAAAATTTTTGCTTAGAACTTGCTTCTCTTCTTTCTTTTTAAAAAGAGCAGAACAAGCTGGATTAAGGCTACTAAGCATAATTCCAAAAAATATTAGATAAGAAATTTGAAAAAATCTCATTCTATAATAATAACTAATCACAACTACCTTGTTTCAAAAGCTCAGCGCCAGCTTTAGTTAAGAGGCATTCGTTTTCATAAGTGACTTTTTTCTCAACAAAATCATTACATTCTCGCTGACCTTTAAGGCATTTTTTTACTTTTAATACTCCACAAACGGGCTTATTGATTTTAGGGCAGACTATAGGCCTTATAAAAACAGAAAACTTATCCAATAATTCATAAGTCTCTCCAACTTTTTTAAACGACCGCAAATTTATTTGAGCACTTTTTTTAATTGATGCACCACTTACAATCTCATCAAGTTTTACTTTGAAATCAGCATAACCACTGCTTGAACCCTGATTAACAGCAATGCTACGTTGTCCAATTACGTATGATTTAGGCAAATTAGGATCTTGATTTGCAACTACTTGGATAATATCTGCTGATGCGGGAATCCCCATTAATTTTATATCTGCAACTGTGCCTGAGTGCATATATACTACAGGGGAATCGTTGTAGTTGATTTCAAAAACTTTATCCGATGCAGCTTTAGAGTTTAGCGGCATCGCTAAAATGATTAATAAAGTTAGGCATAGCTTCATCACTATGCTGATTTTAGCAAAATTGGAGCACGTACATCGGTGTACAAAATTTGCTCCTCGAGATTTTTCATTTCATCTATAAATTCACTTATAGAGTTGATTTTCTTGAAAATTGAAGCATAACGAAGATATGCCATTGGATCTATGAGTTTTAGCTCTTCCATTACCAATTCACCCAGGGTGATAGAGCTAACCTCTCTAGAGAATCTTTGATGCATGATTGACTCTACTTTGTCGACAATATTGTCTATAGTTGCAGTACTTATGTGAGCTTTGCTACATGAGCGAATGATACTAGCAATCAGTTTATCTCTACTGAATACCTCTCTAGAACCGCTTTTCTTGATTACAACAATTGGAGCCAACTCCACTCTTTCATAAGTGGTGTATCTTTGCATACAATCAATGCATTCTCTGCGGCGTCTTACGCTGCGATCATCATCAGCTGATCTGCTTTCTAAGACCTTGGAGTTTTCAGATTTACAAAATGGACACTGCACTATAGTGTCAATTGACGATGAATTTAAATTAAAGTTTCCTGCTTTGCCATTCAAGTTCCCTTCTTTCCATCATGGTTTCAACTTGTTTCTTGAGATCGAGAATTTCTCTTTGGAACTTGAGAGCAACTTCCTTCTCTTTCTTACGTAAGAGTGCTTGTATGTCTATTGCAGATCTCTTAGCGTTATCGCTTCCAGACTGTAAATCTAGTTCGATTCTTAGCTTTTGTATCTCGTCATCTTTTTTGAGATTCTCAAATTTTAGCTGTTCATTTCTAATCTCTAAGTCGTTTGTATAAATCTTGGCGTCTTTTAGTTCACTTTCGTAATTAACAAAAACTTCTGATAAATCTTGGTATTCAGATTTTAATGAATCTGCTTCTTGAATCAAAAAGTTTTTTTGTTCGCCCTCGATTTGTAATTGATTTAGTTCTTGTTCTAGTTCCAAGATTTTTGCTTGGTATTGCTCTTCTCTTGCGCTCATTTCGCTGATCATTTCATTACAGTAATTAATAAGATCTCTTAAATGATACTGAGGTGAAAACTCTTCAAACTCTTTTAGAGAGGGAATTATATCTGAGTATTGCTCGGCAAAATAACTTAATTGTCTTATATCATTGAGTCCTAAACCTTTTTGATTTAGTTCATGAATTCTTGCAATGATTTTTGCTGTTTCATAATCAAAGCTACTAGCTTCTGTCTCTGCTAGCTGTAAAAATTGTTCGTATTTAGAGAGTTGGTAATCATCTATTTTAAGCTCTTGGCAAACTTCTTTTCTGCTGACTGACATTAGTGTATCTCCTCTAATAATTCGTATTCTTCTGGTTTGAGAGTGCCAGAGCCTTCTATCGTTGATTTGCTCTCAACTGTTTGTTGAGTGGTGTGTGTAGTTATTTTTTTGGTTCTACCACCATCTTCTAAGCTAAATTCAGGAATAGTCACGCTGGCTTGAGTTTTAAACTCTTCGAGTGTCTCATTGCCCATGCTTTTTACTTCGTCTGTTTTTATGGTTTCAGATTCGCTTTCAACTCTTTTTTGAACATTTTTTCTTGAACGACTAAATGCTTTTGATGTAGCTGAACCAAGTTTTTTCATGTCGTTTACGGTGCCCATAATTAGAGTGTCCACGAACAAGCCTTTGTTTTTAAGTTTATAAATATCTTTCTCGATTTGCGCTATTTTTTCGCCAAGACTTACTGTCGTGCTTCCACCATCTGGTCCAGTTGAAAATGTCTTATATTCCTGCCCAAGTGCGATAGCTAGCTCGTTTAATTCATTAATTGTGGTGTTTTGTACCTGAACTTCCTCTGATGCTTTATTGAGTTTCACTTCAAGTACTTTTAGTTCGTTTTGGAATAACTCCATAATCGCGACCATATCTTCAACATTTTTTCTATCGTTTTTCATTTCATTGTCGTAGTGATCCATTATGCGGCTAAGTGTTTTAGCAAATTCATATCTAGTTAAACTGCGAGAGCCACCAAAATTTCCGTTAGCATCACCATTCATAAAACCTTGTGATGTCACTTTGTTTACTGAATCGTAAGCCCAGTGAGATTTGGGAACATCTCTTGGAATTGCTAGTGCCGGAAATATCTGAAAAGATACTAGGGATAGTGTGAGTATTGATAATTGATTGAGTTTCATATGGAAATACTATTTAAGTCTAAACTATGTTTCGTAAATCAGCTAGCAATTTACTGCTAATATATTTGCATGCGAATAGGTCAGGGTTTTGACGCTCATAAATTAGTAAGCAAAGACGAATTTCTGGCGATTTATCCAAATCGTTCTCCAAAATTAATTTTAGGTGGGATTCAAATCGAGCACGATAAATTCTTACTTGGGTATTCTGATGCTGATGTCTTAGTGCATGCAATTATAGATGCTTTATTGGGCGCTGCTGGGCTTGAGGATATTGGAGCTCATTTCCCAGATACAGATGCTAAATATGCTGGGATTGATAGTATGGAGCTTTTGAAGAAAGCATTTGTTCTTCTTTGTGACAAGAGTTACAAAATTGCAAATATTGATTCTACTGTAATTGCTCAAAAGCCTAAATTAAGACCATTTATAGATGATATGAGAGCGAATATTGCTCAAGCTTTAAATATGCCTAAGGATAACGTTAGTGTCAAAGCCACTACTACTGAGCATTTGGGATTCACCGGTAGAGAAGAGGGCATTGCTGCTACTGCTGTTGTGCTTTTGCAAAAACCTATTTTTTGAGATTCACCTAATTATTCATCATAAGCCAAAACTATGGCTATAAAGTCATCGCGAGCCTCACGTAGTGAGGCGTGGCGATCCAGAATACCAAATTACAAGCTGGACTGCCACGCCGCTTTGCGGCTCGCAGTGACCTTAAACTATACTTTCAACGCTTAAAGCAGAGCAGTAACCTTTATTTTTTGAAATATAGCGAAATCACATCAGCAATGCGAGACGCTGCAAGCCCATCACCATAAGGCTGAAGATCATTTTTGATCATACTTTCATAGCTACTTGTATCAGTAATTAAATCCATAATGCAACCATGAATCATATGCTCTTGAGTTCCAATTAAGCGAGCTAAACCATATTCAATACCCTCAGTTCGTTCAGTTTCATTTCTAAAAATCAAAACTGGTTTTGATAGATAAGGAGCTTCTTCTTGAATGCCACCACTGTCTGTAACAATAAAAAAGCAATTTGCCATTAACTTGAGAAAAAGAGGATAATTCACTGCTTCAAAAAATTTTATATTGTGGAGTTTGTCCTGTAAACATTGACCGTAAAGTTCTTCAAAGGCAACTCGTGCGTTAGGGTTTTTGTGTACGCTGATAATGAATTCAATCTCACCCTGAAACTTAGTTGCTATGCGATGTATGGCTTTAGCTAGGTTTTTGCAAGCTTCACTGTTTTCTCGTCTGTGAGCAGTGACTAAAATATATTTTTTGCTTTGTCTTAGATGTTCTAAAAGATTAATTTCTTGATTGTCAAAAGACTGTTTGACGGTTGCATATTCTTGCCAAGAAAATGTATGATTATCAATTTTTTTGATGCTGTAATCTAAAGTATCAACGACGGTGTTGCCTGTATAAAAATTATAAGACTTAGATTTGTACATGATCTTTTCAGCTTCTAAAGTATTTTGAGAAATTTTTCCGGGAGTGAAATTCAAAATACTCACCTGACTAATTATTCTTCGAGCAAGCTCTTCTGGAAAAGGTGCATTGATATCGTTGGTGCGAATGCCAGCCTCTATATGACCCACTTTGATATGCAAATAAAAAGCAGCAAGAGCGCACTGTTGTGCACTGAGTGTATCCCCTTGAATCAAAACTAAATCTGGTTTGTATTCTTCAAATAGTTGTGATGCCTGCCAAAGTATCTCAGTGCCAAGGGCTGCTAATCGCAAGTCTTGACTGTCAGGCATATTTTCAAGGTTAAAAACAAAGTCAGGTTTAATCTCAAAGAAATTTTCTAAATCAACTGTCAAATCCTTGTGCTGACAGGTATTGAGCCATTTGATCTCAAATATATGACCACTGCGATTATTTTCTTGTAATTCTAAAAGCTTTTTGTAGACAGGAAAAACCTTAATAAATTCTGGTCTTGTTCCAGCTACACAAATTATTTTTATTTTTTTGTCGATATCCACTCATGTTATACTATAAAACATGACCCCTATTTTCTTTGCTTTACAAATTATTTCTGGCATAATAACTGTCTTTTTTGTTTTGGTTAAGGAACCAAAAGCAGAAGGTTTGGGGGCAATAGGTTCATCAGCTCAAAGCTTCAAAGGTGTTAGAACTAGCGCTGATGACAAACTAGACAAAATGACTTGGTTTTTTGCTGGTATATTTTTGATTTCTTCTTTTTATCTTGGCTTAATCGCTAGGTAGTAATTTTCAGGTCGTTAAATCATGAGAGTGCAGTTTAAAGTCATCGCGAGATTTGCGGAGCAAATCGTGGCGATCCAGGGCTTAAATGCAAACTGGACTGCCACGCCGCTTTGCGGCTCGCAGTGACTTTAAAGTTCTAAATTTGGCTTATGCATCGTGGACCCTGACGTCGCCCTTCGGGCTCCTCAGGGTGACGTAACAAAAATTCTAGTTGTTTTAACTAACTAAACTCAACCCACCGGCAGAACTTGAAACGTGCAAATGTTCAAGAGCTTGTTCTAAAAGATTATTAGGCTCATAAAATTCCTTAATGAGTTTTTGCTTTAAGTCTTCAGTAGCAGTTTTTTTACAAATAATAATATTACTCCCACCAAGTCCAGCGCCACTAATGCTAGAGCCGAATACACCAGGACAAGATATTGCGATTTTTTGAATAGTATCATTCGCAAGAGTACTCGCTCCATAATATCCAGAATGAGCTTCAATCTTTATTTGGCGATTTATGGAAGAAACGAATCCAATAGACTCAGCTTGATGAGAGAGATTGAGATGCTCCCCTAGTTTTTGCGGGCTAAAATTTTCTTTGAGTTCTTTGACTCTAGCGCTTTCTGCAAGTCCATAAAGAGCGAGATGTTTTAATTTTGCTTCTTGAATAGATTCTAGGAAATCAAAAATTTCAATTTGATTGTATTTGTAATTCATGTCGGCTAAATAATCGCAATCCAAAATTTTTACAATATCATTGATGGATTTATAGGCTTTTATATTTTCGTTAGCTGCTGCAAATTGGGGTAGGCTTTTGTCTGCTTTCAAAAAACTCGGAGCGGTAATAATGCTCATATTTGATGGAAGCTCTACGTATTTGACTTCAAGCTCTGGGAAAATTTTGATGAAGCTGAGTTGATTCCTTTTGCCTAGTAACTGAGCGCTTTGATCTCCTAGACCAGAATTAAAGCCTCTATTGTTTTCAACTTTTTGACAAAGCTTGATAATCGAAAAAGTTTCTAAATGTAGATCAAAAGCCGCTTCTAGGCATTTGTAAGTAGCCAGCATTAAGGCATGAGACGAACTTAGTCCAGCTCCACTCGGTAAATCACTGATGTAAGAAATTGTTAAACCAAAATCTTTTCTATTAAGCAAGTCTAATTCTCTGAGTAATTCAACTACATAAAAACTCCAATGACTTTTTGCGACTTGATCCAAATTTTGAAAATCATAAATAACAGATTCGTATTCACCATGATTGTATAAAGCAATCTTTTTATATGCTGGATCTTGATCATCCGTGATGACTTGTAAAAAACAATAACTATCCCTGTCATCTAGTGTGTAAAGTAGATCGCTATTTATGTAATCAGCATGTTTGCTGAAGCTGACGCGTCCTGGGCACCTGCTGATATATAGGGCACTGCCCTTGTCATAAATATTTTTTCGAAGCTCCTCTAAAATTGTTTTTTC